>JAHFMM010000024.1 GCA_023264495.1 bacterium
CTGGTCTGGCGTCGTCGCCCCCGCATACTGCGAACGCGCATCGGCAAGCGCAGTAAAGACACTCTGCTCCTGCTTCATCGCGCCCTGCACCGACGATACGAGATTCGGGATAAGATCAAGGCGGCGCTGGTATTGCGATTCGACTTGCGCCCACTGCGCGCTGATAGATTCATTCTGGCGCACAAGCCCGTTATATTTCCCGCCGACATAGAGCGCGAGAAGGACGATGACAACGACGACGATAACCGGCCACGTGAACCAGCTCCTGATTGTTTGTGTATTCATATTGTTTAAGTATAGGCTACCGCACCGCCTTTGCAACGGCGGGGACAACTCGCTTGTCGAGCAGGTCGGGAATGATCTTCGCCGCGGTCGGGCGGGCGACGAGCGCCGCGAGAGCACGAGCGGCGCGGAGCTTGGTCGCAAGCGTGATCTCGCGCACGCCCTTGTCGAGCGCTCCGCGGAAGATGCCGGGGAAAACGAGCGCGTTGTTGATCTGGTTCGGGAAATCGCTCCGGCCGGTCGCGATGACCATAGCACCTGCCTTCTTCGCCTCCGCGGGCAGGATCTCAGGCTCTGGATTCGCCATGGCGAAGACGATGCTCCGCTCTGCCATGCTCGCAACATGCGCGGCTCTTAAGAGTCCCTTGCCTGAGAGACCGATGAATGCGTCTGCGCCGCGCATCGCGAGCGCAAGGTCGCCCGCAACCTTGCACGGGTTGGTGAGCTGTGCGAGCTCGGCCTTATTCCCGCTCAACCCCGTGCGACCTGTATAAATAGTCCCCGTGCGATCAAGAAGGATTATATCGCGCACGCCATCCGCGAGCAGGAGCTTCGCGACTGCAGTGCCGGCAGCGCCCGCACCGCTGATAACTACCTTTAATTTCTTCAAATCTTTCTTCACGACCCTTGAAGCATTGATGAGTCCCGCGAGGACGACGATCGCCGTGCCATGCTGATCATCATGCATGACCGGGATATCGAGTTCTTTGATGAGACGTTTCTCGATCTCGAAACACTCTGGCGCTTTAATGTCTTCAAGATTGATGCCGCCAAAGTTCGGCGCGATAGCCTTCACGATCCGCACAATCTCATCGGGGTCGTGTGTATCAAGAACGAGCGGCCACGCATCAACGCCCCCCATTTCCTTAAAGATGAGCGCCTTCCCTTCCATCACGGGCAGAGCGCCATACGGGCCGATATTCCCGAGCCCGAGCACCGCCGACCCGTCAGAAATGACTGCGACACTGTTCTTCTTAATCGACATCAGTCGCGCATCCTTCGGGCGCTTCGCGAGATGGAGCGATGCCGAGCCGACTCCCGGCGTATACCAGAGCGAGAAATCTTTTTTCTCCTTCAAGGTAACGCGTGCCTTCGTCTCAAATCTCGGCCCGGTCTTCTTGTATATCGCAACAATCTTTTTTTCATCCATAATTGCAACAGTATAACGCATCTCTGACTGTTATGGTGTGTACAAGCTATACTGAGACCATGCACCCAGACGACTTGATTGAGAAGCACTTCCCGCGACTGAAGACTGAACAGAAGCGAGCACTCACGAAGCTTGATGTAAAGACACTTCGCGACTTGCTCTACCACTTCCCCGCCCGCTACGAAAACGCTGGGCCGACTGGCACTATCGCCGGAATAACTGCAGGATCTGAAGTAACGCTCTACGGCACTGTGCGCAAGCCCGACATACGAAAGACATGGAAGAGCCGCCGCCCCATCGCCGAGGCGTGGCTCGAGGATGCATCAGGAAGAATCAAGATGATGTGGTTCAGCCAGCCGTATATCGCGAAATCTCTCTATGATGGCATGGCAGTGAAGGTGAGCGGACGCATTGCTGGCGAAGGGACGAAGATATATCTCGCGAACCCTGAGATCGATAAATCATCCCTCCCGCCCGATAATGTTCATGAAAATCTCTTTCATCAAGGCGAGGCCTCGCTAAAGAATAATCAGGAATTGTACCCGATCTACTCTGAGAGCAGGGGCGTCTCGTCGCTCTGGATCTCGCATGCGGTGAAGAAGCTCTTTGAAGAGAGTTTGCATGAGGAGATAGCAGACCCGTTGCCGCCAGAGATACTCGCGCGCTACAAGCTCCCCTCGCTCGCGGCCGCCCTCGTCTTTATCCATACCCCGCATAAGAAGTCTGACGCTGAAGCGGCCAAGAAGCGTTTCGCCTTCGAAGAGATATTCGCGCTTCAGATCGTGATGCAACAGCGGCGCCAAGCGCTTGTGCGCGAGGAAGCGCTCCCGGTCGCCGTTAATCGCGTTGCACTCAGAGAGTTCATTGCTTCATTCCCATTTCCTGCAACACAAGCGCAATTACATGCGATCGATGCGATTGTAGCCGATTTTGAGAAATCGCATCCGATGCTCCGCCTCCTTGAAGGCGATGTAGGGAGCGGCAAGACGGCGGTCGCCGCGGCAACCGCCTATCTTGCCGCGACTTCGCTCCCCAAGGGGCGTATCGCCGGCACGCTCCAGGTCGCCTATCTTTGCCCAACTGAGATTCTCGCCAAACAACACTTCTCGACTTTCGTGTCGTACTTTAAGAAACATCCGATTCCGATCGGTCTCATCACCGGCAATGAGTGCCGCGTTTTCCCTTCTCGCGTACGCTATGAAGAATCCGCGAAACTTTCGAAAACAACATTCAGAAAGCGCGTCGCTGACGGCCTTATCCCTATCGTCATAGGCACACACGCGCTCATCGAGAAATCACTCGTGTTTAAATATCTTGCCTACGCCATCATCGACGAGCAACATCGCTTCGGCACCCTACACCGCAAGCGGCTCGCGACAAAAGGAACAACCGTGCCGCATCTCCTCTCGATGACCGCCACACCGATCCCGCGCACGCTCGCCCTCACGCTCTATGGCGATCTCGATCTCACCCTGCTCGACGAGATGCCGGCGGGCCGGAAGCGCGTCATCACCGAAGTCCTCAGTGGCGACAAACGAGAGCTCGCCTACGAGCGGGTGCGCGCCGAGCTCATCCGAGGCCGGCAAGTATATGTCATCTGCCCCCGCATCGACGAACCCGATCCGGCAAAAGAGCTTGCGCTCCAAGCGAAGTCAGTCAAAGCAGAAGCGTCTCGCCTGCAGAAAGAAGTATTCTCGAGTGCCATTATAGAAATCCTCCATAGCAAGATGCGGCCGCAGGAGAAAGAGGAGGTGATGCGCCGATTCGCAAATGACGAGATCGACATCCTCGTTGCTACTTCGGTCATTGAGGTCGGCGTCAACATCCCCAACGCAACCGTCATTCTCATCGAAGGTGCCGAACGCTTCGGGCTCGCCCAGCTCCATCAGCTCCGCGGGCGCGTGAACCGATCCACACAGCAATCATACTGCTTCGCGCTCCCTGAATCATACGGGCCAGCAACCACAGAACGCATGAAAGCGTTTGCCACCGCGAAGAACGGCTTCGCACTCGCCGAATACGATCTCGCGCTCCGCGGAGCAGGCGAGCTCGCTGGCGGCAAGCAATGGGGCGTCTCTGACATCGCGATGGAGGCGCTCAAGAACCTGAAATTGGTCGAGGCAGCGCGTACCGAGGCGGCGAAGCTGGTCGCACATGATCCACAACTGCACAACTATCCCGCGCTCGCCTCTCGCGCTCACACTGCCGACAGAGAGATGCATTTAGAGTAATCGTACGCTACAGTACCTAAGTATCACCACCCGTAGCTCAGTTGGTTAGAGCATCGAGCTTATACCTCGAGGGTCCTTGGTTCGAGTCCAAGCGGGTGGACAAACATCTTGCAAACCAACCCCGTCTGATGATATTGTACAGACTGCTTCACCGTAGTACCCTTCATTAACGTAGCATTCTTGGGAGAAACACATGCGTACACAAACTGCTTTGAAAAAAGCCAAGAAAAACGGCAACCTGTCACCTATTGTAACACCGCCTCCTCCACCTCCTCTCGTCCACGTCAGGCATCAAAACGGCACAGTGACGAGCGAGAGCATCCGGAGCGCTGGCAGAGCTATCGTCAACGGAAGCGTCATGGTTGATCAAAGATGCAACACAGTCAAGACCATTACGCGCGTTGTCTGCAAGCGAGAAATCAGCAGTATATCCTCGCTTAAGAACTACGAAAACCTCCACCTAGGGCAACCGGTCCAGGTAATCGATCCAGGTCATCAGCACGAATGCATGATCGCAGACTGGCTGCCGAAGACGAGCACCGGCACGCTGAACAAGAGACTGTTCCGCGAGCCTGGATCAGGCGTTTGTCAAGACAAGACACGCATCTGTAATGGATGCTGTAATAACCCGCACTGACGCGAAAAGCATCAAATAAGCCCCGGCACACACCGGGGTTTATCATTTCATATTTCCTCTTCTTTCTTCTTTGGAATGATGCCGTTCAATACCAAAATCTTCTCGAAGGCTTCACGCTCGACTGTCTCTTTCTCGACAAGCTCTTTGGCAATAGCATCGAGCACAACGCGATATTTCATAACGACGTCGGTCGCGCGCGCCTTCGCTTCATCAATAATGCGCGAGACTTCTGCATCGATCTCTGAGGCGACTTTCTCCGAGTATGGCTCGTTCCCGAGCTGTCGCTCGCCGAAGGCGATCGGGCCGAGCTTGTCGCTCATGCCATAGCGCGAGACCATGTCGCGCGCGAGCGCGGTGATGACCTGGAGATCATTCGAAGGGCCGGTCGTCACGTCGCCGAGCACTAATTCTTCGGCAACGTAGCCGCCCAAGGTCGCCGCGATATCATCGAGGAACTGTTTTTTTGATTGCATCTTCCGGTCGTCAAACGGGAGTTTGAGCGTATACCCTGCCGCGCGGCCGCGGCTGATGATCGATATTTTATGCACCGGATCAGCATGTTCAAGTATCGACGAAACGAGAGCATGTCCTGCTTCATGATACGCCGTGAGTTCTTTCTCTCGCTTCGAGAGCAAGTGGCTCTTGCGCTCAGGACCGAGCATCACCTTCTCGATTGAGCGAATGAGGTCATATTGCGTAATCTCTTTACGATTTTCGCGTGCCGCGAGTATCGCGCCTTCATTCATAAGCGAATAGAGCTCCGCGCCTGAGAAGCCAGGCGTGCGCTCTGCGATAACCGAGAGCGCCACATCAGGGCCGAGCGGCTTCTTCGCCGCATGCACCTTGAGGATATCTTCGCGATCGCGGCGGTCAGGGAGATCGATCGTTACCCGCCGATCAAAGCGCCCGGGGCGCAAGAGTGCCGGGTCGAGCACATCTGGCCGATTAGTCGCTGCCATGACCACCACCTTTTCATTTGGTTCGAAGCCGTCCATCTCGACAAGAATCTGATTCAAGGTCTGCTCGCGCTCGTCGTTGCCGCCTCCCATCCCTGCGCCGCGCGTGCGCCCGACCGCGTCGATCTCATCGACGAATATAATCGCGGGCGCCGCCTTCTTCGCGAGCTGGAAGAGGTCGCGCACGCGCGAGGCGCCGACCCCGACAAACATCTCGACAAACTCAGAACCGGAGATCGAGAAGAACGGCACCCCCGCTTCTCCCGCTACCGCACGCGCAAGGAGCGTCTTGCCGGTGCCTGGCGCGCCCATCAGGATGATGCCTTTTGGAATCCGCGCCCCGATGTCAAGGAACTTCTTCGGGCTCTTGAGGAAATCGACAATCTCAAGCAACTCCTCCTTTGCTTCGCGCGCACCAGCAACATCCTTGAAGGTAACGCGCTGAGACATATCAGCTGGATCAATCACGCGCGCCTTTGATTGTCCGAAGCTGAAGGCCTGCATCCCCGCCCCGCGCACTTGGCGCGAGAGGAACCAGAAAAGGAAAGCGAGAAAGAAAACTGGTATAAGGATTGGCGCGAGCGAGAGAAACCAGAACTCAAAACCTGACTGCCCTTCTATCGTAATAGCAACCTTCGCGAGCTCTTCAGGTGTCACGCCATACGTTGCGAGCGTCTCAGGAATACCCGCAGAAGGATCCTTGCGCGAAGTCTTCTCCGACCCATCACTATAGGAAAGATTCAACGAATCGCCTTTTACGGTGATCGACTGTATCTTCCCTTCGGCTACATCAGCCGCAACTGTCGATAGCGGAATCGTCGTGTCGGGCTTCGTGAAGCTCTCAGCGAGCGAATAGAGGCTCATGAGAAGTAAAAAGATGAGGATTGTCGTTGCGAGATTACTCAGGAATGAAGATCCTTTCGGCATCAGACCCCACCCCTTGCGTGGCGAATTACCCTTTTGATGATTCGATGATGATTTCTTCTTTTGATTCTTTGGCGATACTGTTTGCATAAAACATACTATACTCTATAAGCATGATTCTCGTAACCTATAAGAAGGCGCTTCTCCGGTTCGCTCCTATCGAGACATTCTCGGCAGGAGTCGAGCTCTTAGGCACCGAGGTGAAGGCGCTCCGCAGTAAGCTTGGCTCGCTCGATGGCGCGCGCGTAGTGGTGCGCGGCGGCGAAGCGTTCATTGTCGGCATGACGATCCCGCCCTATCAGGCGGCAAACACGCCGAAGGACTATGATCCTGAACGGCCGCGCCGTCTCCTCCTCGCGAAGAAAGAGATTAATCTCTTAGCGGCAGAAGAGGCAAAGAAAGGGTTGACAATAGTGCCTCTTGAGGTATACTCAAACGGGCGGCTCGTGAAGGCGCGCATCGCTATCGTTCGCGGCAAGGGCAAGGCGGACCGGCGCGAAGACTTGAAGAAGCGCGATGCCTCGCGCGAAATCTCACGAGAATTGAAGCGAAGTCGGTGAACGCTGAGACGGTAGTAAGACTTGGCCGAGCGGCCCGGAGCGCGACCGTCTCAGCGTTCATCGGCGAAGCGATCTCCCGCAGAAAGCACAGGATGCTATCGTGTATTCTCTGGGGGTGACCGGCTTTGACGGTCTGTACTTTGAAAGCTGTGCGGCGCCGTGCATGCTCGCCTATCACGCAAATCTAGCGGGCAAAGATACTTGCTAAGAACACTCTTGCAAGCGTGAAGTCTCCGTACTTCGGTACGGCCGATTTCGCGTTCGCGTTCGCGACGGCTCGAGCGTAAGCTCGCCTCGCTTCTGCGACGTCTGTCTCCTCGGGATCCTATAGCCGAGCTGACGGGCGGAATCTCCTATAGGATCGCCGTGTGGTCTCCCGCCCACCACGGCTAAACAAGGGATCGGGCAGGAATGGTTTCGTCGATGTTCCTCGCATCCTGCCTCAGACACTAACGTCGACTATGCG
>JAHFMM010000006.1 GCA_023264495.1 bacterium
TATATGCAAACACACGGCGCCGTGAGGCGCCGCGTTTGTTCTGCATGAGAAACTTTTATTTGACCGCGTCCTTCAGCGCCTTTGCGGCGCGGAACTTGGCTGTGCGTGTGGCTGCGATCTGAATCGTCTCGCCCGTGCGCGGATTGCGGCCCTGGCGTGCGGGGCGCGCCTTGGTCGCGAAGATGCCGAGACCAGCGACCGAGACCTCCTCACCGCTCTTAAGTCCTGAAACAATTGAGTCGATGACAGTCTCGACTGCGCGCTCTGCATCAGCCTTGGTCGAGCCGAGAACACCATGTACCTTGTCGACAATGTCTGCTTTGTTCATGAGTATGTATTTATTTTAGTAATCTCCCACGCGAAGGGCGGGCTGTGCCCTCCGATCCTAAGCGGAGGAGGGTATGCAAGAAAGTATACCTAGCACCACAAATGGTGCAACAGAGCCATGTTTACAGGAATTCTAGCGCGCAAACTCGACAACGCGGTTCTCGCGGATGATATTGACCTTGATTTCTCCCGGATATTTGAGCTCTTCCTGTACTCTTTTCGCGATATCGCGCGCGAGCTTGTGCATCGCGATGTCAGAAACCTTCCCCGGGTTCACAAAGACGCGTATCTCGCGACCTGCGGCAATAGCATACACCTTCTCAACGCCCTCAAAGGTCGCCGCGAGGCGTTCGAGCTCGCCCAGGCGCTCAAGATAACGATCAACCGTATCGCGGCGCGCGCCAGGGCGGCCTGCCGAAACAGCATCCGCGACCTGCACGATGACTGATTCGGGTGTTTCGTACGGATATTCGTCGTGATGCGACTGCATCGCCTGGATAATGCGCGGGTCAACACCGAACTTCTCGAGAATGCGCCGCCCTATCTCGACATGCGTCCCCTGCACTTCGTGGTCAACGGCTTTGCCGATGTCGTGGAGGAGGGCGCCGGCGCGGGCGATACCGACGTCGGCGCCAAGCTCGGCCGCGAGCATGCCTGCCAAATGCGCCATCTCAATCGAATGTTGGAGCACGTTCTGCCCGAAGCTCGTGCGGAAATGAAGATGCCCGAGAAGAGCAATAAGTTTCGGGTCGAGCCCGATCACGCCAGCTTCATATGCTGCCGCTTCACCCTTCTCTCTGATGAGCTCCGCGACCTCCGTACGCGTCTTCTCGACGACCTCTTCGATCTTCGCGGGCTGGATGCGTCCATCTGCAATCAGCTTATCAAGCGCTATCTTCGCGATCGTGCGGCGCATCGGATCAAATGAGGAAAGGGTAATCCTGTTTGGCGCGTCATCGATGAGGACATCAACACCCGTTACGCGTTCAAATGCTTTGATATTGCGCCCTTCTTTGCCAATAACCTTCCCCTTATCCTCCTCTGAGGGGAGCGTAACCGAGAGCGACATCGTCTCGGCATTTACGGCACTCCCCAGGCGATGAATGATTGAGGTGAGAATAGTCCGCGCCTTGTCCTCAAGACGTTCACGGCCATGCGCTTCAAGCTTCTGGAGGCGCAAGAGAATCGATTCTTCATACGCATGTTCAATATCCGCAAAGATCTCTTCGCGCGCAGTTTCTTCAGAGAGATGCGCGACCTTCGCGAGTTCTTTTGTCCTCTCGGCGACGAGCCGCTCTGCTTCATGCCGCGTCTGGAGCGCCTTCTGTTCGCGCGCGCGCACCTCGACCTCCTTCTCATCGATATCGCGCTGACGCGAATCGACAAACTCCTCGCGCAATGCGAGACGCTCTTCACGCGCAGTAATCTTCTCTTCGCGGTCTTCGATCGGCGCAAGCCGCTCGGTCTCGATGACCGCGCTTCGGAACTCCGCATCAGCGACGATCTTGGCTGCCTGTTCCTTCGCGTGCAGAAGTTTGTGCTTCACATCAAGCTCAACCGAACCGCGTTGCGCAAGCCCGATAAGCACCCGGAGCACATACCCGAGCGCGATACCGCCGACACCCGAGAGTGCCAGCATAATAAGTACGATTTTGAGTGACATACGCCCGTTTTAATTATGCGCTACCCCCAAAGAGGCAGAGCTAAAAGTCTAAAAAAGGGTCAATCAGCGAGACAGTCAGCGACAGTGGGGCAGTGAGTCGGTATGCAGGGACTGTATCACACATATACGCACTTTGCTTCGGTGCTAGTTATGACCCATATAGTTCGTGGTGCGTGCCAATGTCGATAAGCAACGCGATCTCGGGCTCTATTTCTCGATACACGATGCGAAAATCTCCTGTTACATCAAGACTTCGGTGATTGCGATACACCCCGTGTAAGGGGTGGTTGTTCAGCAATGGCTCGAACGGGTCATTGCAAAACAAGAGAATCGTTCGGTCTGCGCGCATCCGTATCGGTGTGGGGAGTTTGCGATAATTATTTTTGAAGCGGATCGAGCGAGCAATCTGCATGAGACTAAGAGCTAAGCTCTTTCACCAACTCCTTGGCAGAGGTGTAGACTTTGAGTTTCCCTTGCACATATTCGCGTTCAGCTTCACTGATCGCCTTGCGCAAACGCGCGGAAGGATAGGGTGCGATATTGAGCTCGAGGCGGCCGGTTTCTACCGTCTCACGCAAGAGCGAATTAACCATCGTCCCGAGCGGCAGGCCGAACGCCGCCGCGGTCTCCTCCGCGCGCTTCTTCAGCTTCTTATCTATCTTTATCGTGAGCAATGTCTTCGTGTTGGCGGTGGTAGTCATTACCAAAGTATATACTTTGGTATAGTGGTGTCAACCGTACTTTTTTGGGAAGCTAAAAATTCTTATTTAAACACCTGATCGATGATGCCGTATTTCTTGGCTTCATCAGCAGAGAGGAAGAAGTCGCGCTCGACATCCTTCTCGATCTTATCGAGCGGCTGGCCGGTATTCTTAGCGAGGATACGGTTCAACCGCTCGCGGAGCTTCAAGATCTGCTTCGCGGTAATCTCAATGTCGGTCGCCTGACCTTCGGCACCGCCGTGTGGCTGATGGATCATTACCTCGGCGTTCGGGAGCGCGTAACGCTTCTTCTTCTCGCCTGATGAGAGAATGACTGCTGCAGCTGAGGCAGCCATACCGACACACACGGTCGAGACATGCGGCTTCACGTGATTCATTGTGTCGACAATAGCGAGCCCTGCGGTTACCACACCGCCCGGAGAATTGATGTAGAGCGAGATGTCTTTCTTTGGGTCTTCAGATTCGAGGAAGAGGAGCTGCGCGATGATAAGATTCGCGACATCGTCATCAATCGGCCCGCCGAGGAATATGATGCGTTCCTTCAAGAGGCGCGAGTAGATGTCGTACGCGCGCTCGCCGAACTGACTCTTCTCGATCACCATTGGGACAAGCATTGAGGCGCGAGGTTGCATAGATTTCATATGGGTTAATTGTATTATTGATTAGCTGCTGGAGCAAAGACCGCCTGCTCTTGTGCGATGCGCGTATTCCATGCGTAGAAAGCACCGATGACGATCATGAGCACAATAACAATAATCGAGATGAGCGTCCCCCACGACTGTGCGCGTGGCGACGGGACTCCCGGCTGATGAAGAGGCTCGTTCTCCATACTACGACTTGCTTTCGTTATACATCTTCCGCCCCTTCTCGAAGGCCGCTTCGGCCGCATCCTTCCCCTCAAACCCGTTCACGACAACTTCTTTGTTCTGGAGCTTCTTATAGGTCATGTAGAAGTGCTCGATCTCTTTAAGCGTGTGCGCATTTACATCTGCAATATTTTGTATATTCTTCCAGCGCGGATCGTCACAAGGGACCGCAATTACCTTGTCATCAATATCGCCGCTATCAATCATGTTCATAAGCGCCACGGGCCGTGCGCGAACAAGAATCCCCGGGACAAGCGGATACGTCGTGAGCAAGATAACGTCGAGCGCATCGCCATCATCCCACAACGTTTGCGGTACGAAGCCGTAATCGAAAGGGAAGTCTTGTCCGGTATAGGCAACGCGATCGAGCGCAATAAGTCCTGTCTTCTTATCAATCTCGTATTTATTGTGAGATCCCTTATTAATCTCTACAATCACGTTCATCTCCTCTTTCGTACCCGGGTCAATATCGTGAAGCAAGTTCATATTTTTTTCAGTATACCTTATCCATCGACTGCCTTATCGCGATCTTCTTCGCGGTCCGCCGCGGTCGCATCCGAAGCAGGGAGCTCGGTAAGCTCCTCCTCAGCAGGGAGAGTAGTAAGTTGCGGCGCTTCGTCAATAACCACTTCGATACTCTCTGTCGGCATGACGCCTGCGGCTTCGGCGGGATCTTCATCAACCGGATTCACCACGACCGATTCGCCATTGCTCTCAGCTACTCCCTCGCCGGCGGTCGAGACGATGTCGATATTCCAACCCGTCAGCTTCGCCGCCAAGCGGACATTCTGGCCGCCGCGGCCGATAGCGAGCGACTGCTCATCTTCGGCAACCGTCACAACAGCGCGATGTTCTGCGTCATCAAGCACCACGGTAATCGGCGATGCGGGAGAGAGAGCCTCCTTCACGAAATCTTGGACATTGTCATTCCACTCGATGATGTCGATGCGTTCGCCGCCAAGCTCGCTCATGACGGTCGAGACGCGTACGCCGCGCTGACCGACTAGTGAGCCGACCGGATCAACATGCGGATCAAGCGACGAGAGCGCGATCTTGGTGCGGCTCCCCGGCTCGCGCGCGAGCGCCTTGACCTCGACTGCGCCTGAAGCAAGCTCCGGCGCCTCAAGCTCGAATAGCTTCACGACAAACTTTGGGTGCGCGCGCGAGAGTCTGAGATATACCCCGCGGAACCCCTCATCAACGGCATAGAGATACGCACGAATGCGCTCGCCCATGCGATACCGTTCGCCGGGGATTTGCTCCTCGTAGGGGATGATGCCTGTGGTACGACCGAGGTCGACAAAGATCGCGCCGCGCTCCATGCGTTGCACGATACCGCTCACAATCTCGCCCTTCTTCTCGCTGAATTCTTCCATCATCGAGAGCTTCTCTGCTTCGCGCACTTTCTGTATCACGACCTGCTTCGCTGTCTGAGCGGCAATGCGGCCGAAATCATCCTGCGGCTCGAGCGGGAAGACGATCTCCTCGCCAAGCGTTACCCCGCGCTTTATAAGCTTCGCGTTCTCGAGAAGAATGTGCTTCTCGGTATCAAAACGGGGGAGCTCTCCCTCAGCGAGGGTCTCTTCTTCGGCATGCGCCGGGTGTGCGTGTGCATGCTCTTCAGGGAGCTCTTCGCCTTCGATAGGGAAACGCACGGTCGTTTCATCAACAACCGTTTTCACTTGTTCAAACGTAACGGTGCCGGAATTGAGGTCGAGCTTGGCGCGGATAATCTGACCGCGCTTGCCGTATTCACGCTTATAAGCGGTGGCCATCGCGTTCTCGATAGCATCAATCATCGTCGCGCGGGTAATGCCGCGATCTTCGAACTCCCCTAACGCCGCACTCATTGTTTTCAAGTCAATCATATATGGAATATGTATGTCGCACCTGGTAAAAAGAAAGCCCCGGAAAGGGCAATCACATATCGGCAGTATACCAAAGACACTCTGCCCGTCAAACTGCTGTACGATGTCCTGTGGAGTGTGTGCAGAATGCGCGCGAGCGGAGCGAGCGCGAGGTATACTATATGTATATGCACGTTTTAGAAAGTGAGCTGAAGGAGTTCATCATCGACTCTGGTTTGGTCGCGAAAAAAGCTATCGATGATGCTGAAGGGGAGGCGAAGCGGCGCGGACAGTCGCTCGGCGATATCCTCGTCTCCCGGGGAGCCCTCACCGAGGATGCGTTGCGGCGCATCCAGGCCTATGTGCTCGGCATCCCGTTCGTAAATTTGAAAGACAAACGCATCCCGATCGATGTGCTCATGCTCATCCCAGAGCCGATCGCGCGCACGCACAACATCATCGCCTTCAAGAAGCAGTACGATCTCCTCGAAGTGGCAATGCTCGACGTGAATGACCTTGCGTCTATCGACTCGGTCGGCAAGAAAACGGGATTCAAGATTCTTCCGCGCCTCACTGATACTGAAAGCATCCGAAGCGCTCTCCTGCAATACCAGAAATCGCTCAAGGATGAATTCGGCGATATCATCTCGAGCGAAGCAGGGAAGATTCGTGTCATTGCAAACGGTAATACCGATCTCTCCGGCGACGACCTCAAGAAGATGGCCGAGGATCTCCCTATCGTGCGCATTGTCGACACGCTCTTGCGCCACGCGATCGTCCAAGGAGCGTCCGACATCCATATTGAGCCGATGGAGGCCGAGGTGCTTGTGCGCTACCGCATCGACGGCATCCTTCACGATGCTATGACGCTGCCGAAAGCGGCAGCGGCCGGTATCGTCGCGCGTATCAAAGTACTCTCCAATCTGAAGCTTGATGAGAAACGTCTCCCGCAAGACGGCCGCTTCAAGATGGAAACGGATGCTGACAAGGTCTCCTTCCGTGTTTCGATCCTTCCTACCTTCTTCGGCGAGAAGACGGTGATGCGCCTTCTGCGCGAGACTGGCGAGGGCTTCACGCTTGAAGTGCTCGGTCTCCATGGCGAGACTACGGAACGCATCCACCACGCTCTCAAGCAGACCTCGGGCATTATTCTCATCTCGGGGCCGACCGGGAGCGGTAAGACGACTACGCTCTACACGATGCTCGATATATTGAATCGCCCTGACGTGAACATATCGACTATCGAAGACCCTATCGAATACCAGATGAAGCGCGTCAACCAGACGCAGGTGAACCCGCAAATCGGCTTCACCTTTGCCAACGGGCTCCGCTCGCTCGTGCGCCAGGACCCTGACATCATCATGGTCGGCGAGATCCGTGATAGCGAGACCGCCTCACTCGCCATCAATGCCGCGCTCACGGGCCACCTCGTGCTCTCAACAATCCACACCAACAGCGCTGCAGGCGCTATCCCGCGCCTGGTTGATATGGGTGTCGAGCCCTTCCTTCTCGCTTCGACTATCCGTGTCATTGTCGGCCAGCGCCTCGTCCGCCGGCTCTATGAACAGAAGGAGTCCTACACGATGGATGCCGCGACTCGCGCGAAAGTCGCTAATGACGATGAGTTCAACACCGCCTTCCAGGCGATGAAGGACGAGAAGATTGCAAAGAAGACTGACAAGCTCGACGATCTCACCTTCTATCGACCGGTACCTACGCCCGATTGCCCCGATGGCTACAAGAGCCGCATCGGCATTCATGAGGTGCTTGCGATCTCGCCGACCATTCGCGAGATCATGCTCCACACGAGCACCACTGACGCTCTCGAGGCACAGGCAAAGAAGGAGGGGATGCTCACTATGTTTGAAGACGGCCTCTATAAGGCCGCGCGCGGTATCACCAGCATCGAAGAGGTTCTCCGTGCCGTGTCTGAATAATTAAAAGATGAGACTCGCCGCAACCATTCGGAAAGAAGGCGCTCCTGAAGAAACGCGGGTTATCGAAGCGGCATCGCGGTTCGAGGTATACGACCAAGTCCAAAAAGAGGGAGGTATTGTTATCAGGCTTGTTGATGCTGATGCAGGGTTCGTGCTCCCGTCATGGCTCTTCATCACTATCGGCACCGGCGTAAAGCGCATTGAGATTATTCATCTCGCGAGAAATCTCTCAACGATGCTTGGCGCGGGCCTCTCGCTATCGCGCGCGTTCTCGGTCATCGAACGCCAATCAAGCAACAAACGCCTCAAAGAAATCTCGCTTGGCATTACCGAGTCGATTAAGAAAGGCACTTCGCTGAATGAGTCTCTTGTTGCGTATCCGCGGGTATTCTCTCCGCTCTTTATTGCGATGGCGAAAGCGGGCGAGGAATCCGGCTCGCTCTCTGAAGCGCTCTCGGTCATTGCGCTTCAGATGGAGCAGTCAGAAGAACTCGCGCGCAAGATTCGCGGAGCGATGATCTATCCGATTATAGTGCTCACGGCAATTATCATTGTCGGCGTTCTTATGCTCATCTATGTGGTCCCGACGCTGACAAGCACATTCACTTCGCTCGGTGTTGAGCTCCCGCTTGTTACTCGCATCATCGTTGCGGTGTCAAATTTCCTTGTCGGGAATCTCATCCTCTTTTTGCTTGCACTCGCAGCTCTTGTTGTCGGCAGTGTCGTGTTTCTCCGTTCGGAAATAGGGAAGGCTCTTCTCTTGAGGAGTTCGCTGCATCTTCCTGTTATCAATGAGCTGGTTCGCGAGACGTTCACTGCGCGCGCGGCGCGGACGCTCTCATCGCTCCTTGCGGCAGGCGTCCCGGTGCTTGAAGCGCTCTCGATAACAAAAGACGTGGTCCATGCGCCGATCTTTGCAAGGGTGATCGACGAGGCGGTAACGCATGTACGGAAGGGCGAGCCGCTCTCCCAAGCCTTCAATGAGCACCCTGAACTGTATCCGATCCTCATGGCCGACATGCTCTCGGTGGGAGAAGAGACCGGCAAAGTTGCCGACATGCTGAAGCAGATTGCAGAATTCTATGAACAGGATGTCTCCGAGAAGACGAAAGATCTCTCAACGATCATCGAGCCAGTACTCATGCTTGTCATCGGTGTTGTTGTTGGCGTCTTTGCCGTCTCGATGATTGGTCCCATTTATTCGCTCTCCTCAGCCTTCTGATATGACTGCTATGCGTGGATTTTCGCTCATCGAGATCGTCATTTCGCTCTTCATCATCGGCGTGATACTGGTCCTGATGCATGCGGTCATCCAAAGCAGTTCGCTCATCCGCACTACGAAAAATCAGGGTATCGCTCTCTCTATCGCTCGGAATGAAATTGAGAGTCTGCGAGCTGGCGGCTATGCGACGCTCCCCGCAAGCGGCACCTTCTCTGACTCGCTCATAAGTACGCTCCCCGCGCTCGCGACAACCACACGCACGGTCAGCGTCTATGACGCAAAGACAAAGCAAGTAACTGCAAGCGTTATCTGGCGCGATGCGGGCGCAAACGCTTCGAGCACTGTCTCGCTCTCGACCCTCATTACGAGTGTCGGCGGCCTCCCCTGATCTATGCGCGGCTTCACCCTCATCGAGAGCATTATGGTTGCCGCTATCGCCGCGAGCATGTGCATTGCTCTCGGCCTCTTGACCTTCAACTTCACCACCCTTTCGAATTACGAAAGCGCTCTCTCGCAGTCATCGGGGTCGGCCACCACGCTTATGCGCGAGGTCGAAGCGCTCATCGCTCCGGCTGATATGATTGTCTCGTCCCGTACGTTCTCCGGCACGCTCTATACATCAGACGCGAACGCGCTTATCCTCGAGATCCCCTCTATTGACGGCACAGGGAATGTCATCGCAAACACCTATGACTATGCCGTCATCTATCGCACCGGCGCAACGGTATACCGAATCCTTGAGGCCGACCCGTTGAGCGTTCGCGGTGGCGGCACGAAGCAATTAAGCTCGACCGTGAGCGCTCTTTCGTTCGCGTACAACAATACGACTATCTCTCTGGCATCTGTCGTTACGGTCGATCTCCAGACACAGACGACTGTAAAGCAGCAGACCCTCTCTGATCATCGCCATGAGCAACTACGGCTCCGTAATTATTAATACCTGTCCCTATGCATACTTCCCCCGCAATCTCACGCCACACTCGAGGATACATACTGGTCCTCTCGCTCGTTTTTCTTGGCATATTCTTCATGGGCGCAACCGCCTATACCTACTCCGTTGCCGGGTCGGTGCAAGCCGCTCGCTATGCGGTCGCAAGCGCGCAAGCGCTCTCGCTCGCTGAGGCCGGCCTCGACAAAGCCATCTCTCAACTCAACCAAGATGCAAACTATAACGGCGAATCAAACACACCGCTTGGCGCTGGAACGTATTCGATAACCGTCGCCGATGAGGGGACAAATACGAAACGCCTTACCGCTACCGGCTCCGTCCCATACTCTGCGACAAAGACCGCAACGAAAATCGTCACGGCGCTCTCAGGTATCGACACCACCATAGTCTCCTTCAACTACGGCGCGCAAGTCGGCGCTGGCGGCCTCGTGATGAACAACGGTTCTAAGATAACGGGAAATATCTACTCCGATGGCAGCATCTCTGGGAGCGGGATTATCACGGGAGACGCAACAGTCGCGAGCGGAACGCCCGCACGCTCTCTCTCTGGCGTAACGGTCAATGGAAATGCCCGAGCACATACGCTTTCCAGCTGTACTGTTGGCGGTGATGCATATTATCAGACTATTTCTAGCTGTACGGTGAACGGTGCGAAGCATCCAGGTAGCACCGATATGGCTTCAGTGCCAATGCCCATATCAAATGCTCAGGTTACTTCTTGGGAAACGGCGGCGGCGGCCGGTGGCATCACAGCAGGACCGTATACCATAAATGGTACGACCACCATAGGACCGCGGGAGATAAATGGCAATCTTACTGTAAACGGCACGATCACTCTGAGCGGGGTCGTGTGGGTACATGGAAACATTACCTTCTCAAACGGCGCGAAGCTCAATGTCGCCGCAACAACCGGCAATGACGGGGCTGTCCTTATAGCAGACAATCCGGGAAGCGAAGCAACGAGCGGAATCGTTCTGCTATCAAATAATGTCTCCGTATCTGGTAATGGCAGTGCGGGGAGTTACCCGATGGTTCTCAGCACCAACTCCGGTTCCACAGCTATCACCGTCAGCAATAACGCAGAGGGTGCCATTGTATATGCAGCGCATGGCACACTGCGTATTAACAACAACGCAACAGTCGGGCAAGCGACCGCCTACGCATTAACACTGAGTAACAATACCGAGATCGAGTTCAAGAGTGGCATGCAGAGCGCAAGCTTCTCTAACGGATCAGGCGGATCTTGGGTTATCCTCCAGCGCACCTACGCCATCAAGCAATGACCTCTGACGGTGAGATCCGTCTGGTATCATGGATATATGATCATCATTGCAAACTGGAAGGCTTATGTTGAAGATTCTAAGAAAGCAAAGGCTCTGTTCGCAGAGAGCAAGAAGCTGGCGAGCCTCAGTGCGTTGACAATCGTCATCGCGCCGCCTGCGCCGCTCTTGAGCGGGCTTGCTCTGCGGAACCGCTCTCGGGTATCGTTTGCCGCGCAAGACGTGTCTGCCACACTCGGTGGCGCGCAGACAGGAGAAGTGACTGCCGCGGCGTGTGCGGCAGCCGGCGCCTCGTATGCAATCGTCGGACATTCCGAGCGGCGTGCAGCCGGCGACAGCAATGCGGTCGTTGCTGAGAAGCTTGTTCATATCCTTGCGCATGACCTAACCCCTATCCTCTGTGTCGGCGAGCGCGCACGCGACAATGAGGGACTCTATCTCTCCTTCGTGCGTGAAGAGCTCACGAGCGCTCTCGCTCCACTCTCTGCTGAAGATCGCGCGCGCGTCATCATCGCCTATGAGCCGATATGGGCAATCGGGAAGACGGCTGAGCAGTCTATTGAGCCGCACGATCTGGTCGAGATGACGCTCTATATCCGTAAAGTCCTTGCAGAATTACTCCCCGGGAAATCCTCAACTCGCGTCCCCGTACTCTATGGCGGATCGGTCGAGCCGGGGAATATCCGCGAGCTTGCTGGCTCGACTGTCGATGGATTTCTTATCGGCCATGCCTCGGTCGACAAAGCAAGCTTCACCGCTCTGGTACGCAACATTGCATAAGTATGCGGACGGTTCGCGACATTCCTGTCCTCCACAACGTTCCCGTCCTGGTGCGAGTCGCGATGAATGTCCCGATAGAGAACGGTCGTGTTGTTAATGACTACCGCCTCCGCCGTGCCGTGCCGACAATCCATTTTCTTGCTGAACGCGGTGCGCGTGTCATCCTCATCAGCCACATCGGCGAGCAAGGGACCGAGACGCTCGCTCCGGTCGCCGAGGCGCTTGGGAAATTGGTCCCGCATCCTTTGACCTTCTTCCCCGAGACTATCGGAGTACGTGTGCGCGATGCTGTTCGAGAACTTCTCCCGGGGAATATCCTGGTGCTCGAAAATCTGCGCCGCAATCGCGGCGAGATAGTGAATGATCTGGACTTCGCACACGAGCTCGCAGCCCTTGCTGATGCTTTCGTACAAGACTCCTTCGACACCTGCCATCGCGCGCATGCTTCAATTGTCGGCGTTCCGAAACTTCTCCCCCCCTATGCCGGCCTGGTGCTCGAAGAAGAAGTGCGGGAGCTCTCCGCGGCGCTCTCTCCGGTTCCTCCGTCACTTGCCGTAATCGGCGGGGCAAAATTCAGTACTAAAGAAGCGGTGCTTGAGAAATTACTTGCGACCTATGACCATGTTTTCGTCGGTGGTGCGCTCGCGACCGACTTCTTAAAAGCTCGCGGGAAAGAAGTGGGGGGGTCGCTCACCTCCTCTGTCGAGAGCACCGCTATCGCGGCTATCTTACCTAATGCAAAACTTATCCTGCCCGTTGACTCGCTCGTTGTACCGGCAGAGACCGTAGGAACGCCGCGTGCTCGCTCGCTCGCGCGGGTCGCCACCATAGATGCTATCCGCCCTAATGACGTGATGCTCGATCATGGGCCCGGGACGACCGCGCTTCTCGATACGCTCGCAACGCAATCGAAAACCATTCTCTGGAACGGTCCGTTGGGAAATTACGAAAATGGTTTTATTGATGCGACCGATGCATTCGCGCTCTCTGTTGCACGATCACATGCGCACTCGGTTGTGGGGGGCGGCGATACGGTCGCCTCGATTGAGAGTCTCGGCATCCTCCCGCAATTCTCATTCGTATCAACCGGCGGCGGCGCCATGCTCGACTTCATCGCGAACGGCACCCTCCCCGGTATCGAGGCGCTTTGTTGATTCTGAGATACAATGACAGACACATGTTCCCGCTCCATGATCCGCTTGATGCGGCGCTCCGCACTGAGCTACAAGAACACGACGATCTCATCGCAGCGCTCTTAGCGCGCCGCGGCATCACGACGAAAGAAGCTGCTGAAAAATTCCTCAACCCTTCGTATAATCTCCACCTCCACGACCCACTCTTGATGGCCGATATGTCGAAGTCGGCGCGGCGGCTTGCTGATGCGATTCTCGCTGGAGAAAAGATTGCGGTGTGGAGCGACTATGATTGCGACGGGATTCCGGGTGGCGTCCTGATGCACGATTTCTTGCAGAAAGTCGGCGCGGATTTTGAAAATTATATTCCGCATCGCCATGACGAAGGGTATGGGATGAATGTTTCCGGCATCGAGAAATTAGTGACCGAAGGCGGTGCAACACTCATCATCACGATCGACTCGGGCATCACCGATCTCGAACCGATTGCGCGCGCGAAGAAACTCGGTGCTGATGTCATTGTTACCGACCATCATCTCCCCGGCTCTGCGCTCCCTGACGCCTTTGCAATCGTGAACCCTCATGCACGGGAAGCTGAGACCTATCCGTTCCGCGAACTCTGCGGTTCGGGTGTCGCGTGGAAGCTCGTTTGCGCAACACTCTCGCTCGAGCCGTCGCTACGCGAGAAGGTACCCGAGGGGTGGGAGAAATGGCTCCTCGACATGGTAGGTCTCGCGACTATCGCCGACATGGTCCCTATGGTCGGCGAGAACCGCGTTCTTGCCACTTATGGACTCACCGTCCTTCGATGCTCGCGCCGCATCGGGCTCCAGAAACTTCTTAGAACGCTTCGCATCAATCAGCGCACGCTCACCGAAGATGATGTCGGGTTTATGATTGCGCCGCGTGTGAATGCGGCGAGTCGTGTCGGCGATGCGCGCGATGCGTTTCGTCTTTTCACCACAACCAATGAGGATGAAGCTGATGCTCTTGTGAAGATTCTCGAGAAGGCGAATCGTGAACGTAAGGCGCAAGCGGGTGCGATTACCCGCGCGGTGCATGCACGGATCAAAGAGCGCGGCGCACCAAGGAGCGTCATCGCCCTCGGCGACCCTGCGTGGCGGCCTGCACTGCTCGGTCTCGTTGCAGGGAATATTGCTGATGAGTATGAGCGCCCCGTCTTCCTCTGGGGGAGAGAGGGGAATATGCGATTAAAGGGTTCGATGCGCAGCGGCAATACGACACATGCGCTTGATCTGATGCGGGCCGCAGTCGATACCTTTGAAGAATTCGGCGGACATAGAGCGGCAGGCGGTTTCACCGTGCGTGATGATGCGGTCTTCTTTCTCGAAGATCGATTGGTTGATGCTCATGCACAGCTTGAACAAACTGATGAAGATCTCTTCAGTACCTATGCTGATGCACTGTTGGCTCCTGAAGAAGCGACTCATCTTTTTTTACAGAAGCTGGAGCGCCTTGCCCCCTTTGGTAGGGAAAACTCTAAACCTGTGTTTCTATTCCGCACTGTGTCGGTACAAGAGATTTCACACTTTGGGAAAAGTGGTGAGCATTTGAAATTGAAAATTGCCTCGGCCAATAGCTCGCACGCAGTTGATGCAGTAACATTCTTTGCAAAAGGGAGCATCGCCAATGTTGCGGCTACTCTCATGAAAGGAAGTAGTGCGAACATCTTGGCGCACCTTGAACGCGACACGTTCAGTCGCGGCACCCCCGTGCGTCTGAGACTTATCGATATCAAGGCGGTATAGTGGGTATATGATTCACTTCACGATTCATGCTGACGGCGGTTCGCGCGGAAACCCGGGACCCGCAGGCGCGGGTGCCATGATCCGCGACAAATTCGGCAGCTCGGTTGCGAGTGTCTCTGAGTATCTTGGGGTGCGCACTAATAACTATGCAGAATACGAAGCCGTGATTTTAGCACTTGCAAAAGTGCATGAATTAGCAAAAGGGCAAATCGCCGATACCGTCGTTATGGTGAAGCTCGATAGCGAACTTGTCGTGAAGCAAATGAACGGTATCTATAAAGTGAAGCACCCTGATATGCAGAGACAGCACACGCGCCTTAAGGATCTCGTGGCTCCATTTGGCCTCATCTCCTTTGCTCATGTCCCGCGCGAACAAAACTCTGACGCGGACGCCCTCGCCAACGAAGCGATGGATCGTGGCAAATAAGACGCTCGCAGCTTGCTGTAAAATACGTTGATGGGGTTTCTTGTCGCGGGGGTTGGCGGATTCTCAAGTGGCATATTACTGCGGTCGGTGTGGGAATTTGGATGGGAGCCGATAGTGTTTGTAGGAGTACTTGCACTTATGTGCGGAGTCGCGTGGTTCCTCGTGCCGCGCCGAGCGTATACGCTCGGCGCGGTCTTCTGTCTCTTTGTTGTGCTGGGCATGCTCCGCGCAGGAAATGACACGCCATTGCCAAGTGTCTTCGCACAAGACCTTAAGCACCGCGTATCGTATGAGGGCATTGTTGTTGCAGACCCTGACCTACGTGACGCGAGCCAGAGAGTCGAAGTGCGTGTGAAGAGTGGGGAAGTCGCTACAACAATGCTTGTTGTCGCATCGCGCTCTCCAAGCGTTGGTGTCGGCGACCGCGTATACGTCGCCGGTACACTCACTCTGCCCGAACCTTTTGCTGACGACAACGGCCGCATCTTCCGCTACGACAAATATCTTGAGCGTGATGGGGTGCGCTTTATTCTGAACTTCGCTTTCTTGCGTGTCGTCACGCCTGCGCCATGGTATTCGATCTCGGCAGCGCTCGCACGCGTGAAGCATCTCTTTCTTGATGGGCTCGCCACGACACTCCCTGAGCCTGCGAGTTCGCTCGCCGGCGGTGTCGTTATCGGCGGGAAGACCGGGCTCGGAAGTGATCTCCAAAATGCTTTCGTACGCTCAGGGCTCGTACAGATTATCGTCCTCTCCGGCTACAACGTCATGATTGTTGCTGAATGGATTATGGCTATACTCGCGTTCACGCGCCTTTCAAGACGATGGGGTGCATTTGCGGGCGCCACTGCCGTACTTATCTTCGTCGGTATTGCCGGGCTCTCCGCGACCGCACTTCGCGCGGCGCTCATGGCGATGATTGCGCTCTATGCTCATGCAACAGGACGCACCTATGCCGCTAGTCGTGCGCTTCTTGTTGCTGTTTTCTTGATGCTTCTCTACAACCCGCTCTACCTCGCCTTTGATCCCGGATTTGGACTTTCTGTCGTCGCCACAGCCGGTCTTATCTGGCTCGTGCCGATCATCGAGATACGCCTCGGCTTTATTAAAAATGCTTTCTTCAAAAATGCCGCCTCGACAACACTCGCGGCGCAAATCGCCGTCCTGCCCCTCCTCCTCTATGACACCGGCAATCTCTCGCTCGTGTCGCTCCCCGCAAACATCCTCGCGATGCCTATCGTGCCGCTCTCGATGGGATTCTCTGCGCTTGCGGGTCTTGCGGGCATCCTCTTCTCTCCCCTTGCTCCTTTGCTCGGCATCATGAGCGCACTCCCGGCCTACCTCACCAACACGTACCTTATCTGGCTTGCGCGCGAGTCTGCGGCGCTCCCTTTTGCCGCATTTACTCTCCCGCCATTTCCGTCCTGGCTCGTACTCCTCGCTTATGCCGCGCTTATCGCCATCGCTTCATCGAAACGCTTCTCGGCGACGTCCCAATTAAGGTTAGCGAAGAACGCCTCAATATCCGCGCGCTCGCTCCTCTTCATGCTCGGTGCGCTTGCAGCGCTTACCTTCTTCATCTATCGTCCGCTCTTCTCTGCGTCAATCATTTCTGTTTCTGTTCTTGAAGCGGGGAAGGGGCATGCGGTACTTATCCGCTCGCCCAAAGGAGATCTAACCCTTGTCGACACGGGAAGCGATGCGAGTATCCTCCGCGCGCTCGGCGAGACTCTTGCGCCTTGGCAACGTTCACTCGACACTCTCATTCTCACGAGCGACAAAAATGCCGAAAAAGGAGGATTGTCCTATGTTATCAATCGTTACCACATCAAAAAAGTCATGTCGGTTGGCGGACAAACAATCCCCTACGGCATCTCTCTCCCGCTCGGTGACGCCACGCTCACCGCTGTTGCTCCTGCGGTCTTCTCCCTCTCCTACGGCTCCTCCTCTATGAAAATATCCTCGACCTCATTGGCGAGGACATTCCTATCTGACGGAAACGAGTTTAGATAATCTTCGCTTTCTTCAAGGTCGCGAAAGCGCCGTTCTTCTTTATTGTTTTCAAACCCTTCATTGAGATGTCGACAATGACTGTTTTGCCGAGCTCGGAGACATAGATGCGGCGCTTCTGGAGATTGGCCTTGCGGCGCACCTTGCCGGTAGGGTTATATTGCGTCGCGCGGACGCGGTTTGAATACCGCCCGCCAACTTGCGTGCTCTTTCCAGTGATTTCGCAGGCTCGTGCCATAGTGAGAGCATGGTACCATATACTCAATAACGAGCAACTATGATTACGTTCGCCTCATTCGCCATCCTCATTCTCTCAATCATCGCTCATGAGGTTGCCCACGGCTACGCGGCCGATTCGCTTGGCGATCCAACCGCGCGTCTTGCCGGCCGCCTCACCCTCAATCCGCTCCCGCATATCGACCTCATGGGGTCAATTATTGTTCCGGCGCTTCTTGTTTTCTCAAATTCGCCTATTTTCTTCGGTTGGGCAAAACCAGTACCCTACAATCCATACAATCTCTCCAACCGCCGCTGGGGCGAGACGTTGGTCGCCATCGCTGGATGTGCTACAAATCTCATTCTCGCGGTTATCTTCGGCCTTCTGGTGCAATTCGGCGGAGCGTTTCTTTCTCCCGCGGCACTCTCTCTCGCGGCCACGATCGCTTTTGTGAATCTGTTCCTCGGCCTTTTCAACCTCATCCCTTTTCCTCCACTCGATGGCTTTACAGTGATGCGCTCTGCGTTGCCTTGGCACCTTACGGCGCAGCTACAGCATATTGAAGATCGCGTGCGCACTGGCGGCATTCTTTCACTTGTCCTCTTCCTTATCATCTTTTCCTATATTCTCTCCGGTCCTTTCTATAGTCTTGTCGTATGGCTCTTCGGGCTTCTCACTGGTCCTGTTGCATGAACACTTTGTCCAGTTCTCTTATATTTTCCACCAGATACTAAGGTATACTAAGGTGAATGGAGTACCAAGTACCGCAATTCATCGAGGTCGAGGATAAGATTGTCGGGCCGCTGACGTTGCGACAATTCATCTATATCGCCGGAGTAGCAGGGCTTTGTATCGTATTTTTCTCCTTCCTTCCCATTATCTTCGCTGTTCTCGCGTCAATCCCAGTCGTTGCCTTTGGATCGGCGCTTGCATTCTATAAAGTAAATGGGAAATCATTTATCGAGATCCTCGAAGCAGGTTTCAACTATTACACAAGCGAGCGGCTCTTGCTGTGGAAGCACCGTGATCAAAAGATACCTGAAAAAACACCTGTGGCAGAGCCGCCACACGCTCTCCCTGTCCGTAACGGGACTCGACTGACCCGAGGGAAGCTCTCTGAGCTCGCTTGGTCTCTCGATGTGTCGCGCAAACCTGCTCCTCCAGGGTCGTCCTCTCATGAATCCTGATATGGCCACACAAAAAACAGGCGAGACGCAGAAATTTGTCCCGGTACGGGAGATACGAGACGGTATCATTATCTTGAAGGATGGCGGGTATCGCGGCGTACTCATCTGCTCTGCAATCAATTTCGGCCTCAAATCTGCCGATGAGCAGCATGCCATCATTCTCGGTTTCCAGAATTTCCTCAATACGCTCGATTTCTCAGTCCAAATCCTTATCAATTCACGCAAGATGGATCTCCGCCCGTATCTCTCCTTCCTTGAAGAGAAGGAGACGAGCCAAACATCTGAATTGATGCGCATCCAGTTGCGCGAGTATGTCTCATTCGTCCGCTCCTTCGCCGAGCAGGCGAATATCATGACCAAATCATTCTATATCATCGTGTCGTATGCCCCGCACTTCACTGCCGCAAGCACCGCAGGACTCTTCCGCCGCGATACGCCTGCGGCAAAGAAGTTGACTGATGAGACTTCGTTTGAAGAGAGCCGTTCTCAGCTCGAACAGCGGCTCTCGCTTGTTGCCGGCGGTTTGGCTGGCACCGGCGTTCGCGCTATCCAGCTCGGAACCGAAGAAGTCATCGAGCTCTTATACCGCTCATTCAACCCGGGCGAGCTTGAGAATCCTATTCGTCTTGATGCATAATTATGGCCCTCATCGACTTTTTCAACCGCAAGAAAGAAGAACGCCCGGCAATCGTGTCGGTCTTGCCGAAGGACATCTACAAGCAAGGGGCCTTGAGCCTGGTCGATACCATCGCTCCTGCAGCGCTGAAGATCAGTTCCCGCGAGCTTGAGCTGGGCGAGAAATTCGTTCGTTCTTTTTACACTGTCTCCTATCCGCGCTACCTCTCTGATGGCTGGTTCTCACCCGTGATTGATCTCGACACGGTGCTCGATGTCTCTATCTTCATCCACCCTATAGAGACTGATCAGGCACTTCGCGATTTCCAGAAGAAAGTCGCCGAAGTCCAGAGTCAGATCAATGAACGCGAGGCGAAGGGGTTGGTCCGCGATCCATTGCTCGATACCGCCTACCAAGATATCGAGAGCTTGCGCGACAGTCTTCAGCAGGCGCAAGAGAAGCTTTTTGACGTGGGTCTCTATCTTTCGCTCTACGGAGACGCGAAAGAGGAGATCGATAAGGTCGAGGGTGATATCCGCGGCATTCTCGATGCAAAACTAGTCTACACGAAGCCAGCGCTCTTCCAGCAGGAGCAGGGATTCCGTTCATGTCTCCCTCTCGGCACCGACGAACTCTTGGTCAATTCGAAACTGAATTCGGCACCGCTCTCATCGATCTTCCCGTTTGTCTCTTTCGACCTCACGAGCGATCGCGGCATCCTCTATGGCATCAACCGACACAACTCCTCATTGGTCCTCTTCGATCGATTCTCGCTTGAGAACTACAACTCGGTCGTCTTCGCGAAATCTGGATCGGGAAAGAGTTATGCGACAAAACTCGAAATCCTTCGTTCGCTTATGTTCGGCACCGATGTCATCGTCATCGACCCTGAGCGCGAATACGATAAGCTCGCCGAAGCGACTGGCGGCCGATCCTTTCATATCTCACTCTCATCTGAGAACCACATCAACCCTTTCGATCTTCCGCCGGTGAAGGAGGGCGAGGATCCGAAAGACATCCTTCGGTCGAACATCATTTCTCTCGTCGGCCTCTTTCGCATCATGCTCGGAGGGCTCACGCCTGAAGAAGACGCTATCATTGATCGCGCTATCAGCGAGACCTATGCGCTCAAGGATATTGCCGGCAACGCCGACTTTACCGGGGCTGAACCGCCGCTCTTATCCGACTTCGAACAGGTGCTCTCCGGTATGGAGGGGAGCGAGTCATTGGTCGAACGGCTTTCTAAATACACGCGCGGCACCTGGTCCGGATTCATGAACCAACCGACGAATATCGACCTGAAGCAGCAGTTCGCCGTCTTTTCGGTGCGCGATATGGAGGATGAGCTGAAGCCGATCGCGATGTATATCATCACGCACTATATCTGGAATGCGGTGCGCCACGAGATGAAGAAACGCCTCCTTATCATCGATGAAGCGTGGTGGATGATGAAGAGCGAGGACACCGCCTCGTTCCTCTATTCGCTCGCGAAACGCGGACGCAAATACTATCTCGGCGTGTGTACCATCACCCAAGATGTCGAGGACTTCTTGAAGAGCCCGTACGGCCGCCCGATCCTCACCAACTCATCCCTCCAGCTCCTCCTGAAGCAATCCCCAACGACGATCGATGTCCTCCAACAGACCTTCAATCTGACCGATGAGGAAAAATATCTCCTGCTCGAAGCTGGTGTCGGCGAAGGGCTCTTCTTTGCCGGTCTTAAGCACGTTGCGATCAAGATTGTCGCGAGCTACACCGAGGATCAGATCATCACCTCTGACCCTTCACAGCTCATGGCGATAAAGCAGGAGAAAGAACGCCATGCCTCAGAAAAGAAATAGCCGGCCTCCCGAGCCGATGACGTGGCGCCGCGCATTGCCGGTCCTCTCCTGGTGCGTTGTATTCGATGCGTTGCGGGCCTTTTTTGAATCCTTCTGGTTCTTCGGTCCCGCTGTTGCCGCCGCTGCATGCACCCTCGTAGGGAGTAATACGACTGTCGGCGGCCTTATCGGGACGAGCGCTGTTGCCGCCGCGTGCACGGCAGCCGCGACAGTGGGCGGAGCAGCGGTTGCCGAGTTCACGACGCCGTTTGGCGTCATTATGGCGATGGCTGTCGGCCTTATCGGATGGCTCACCATCTTACTGATTCAGATGGTGAACAATGCGGGCATCTTTAAAGAGAATTTCTCAATGATCTTGCGCTATGCCCTTGGCCTTTTAATAAGTGTAACCCCGGTCATCGGGGCGTTACCGTCACTCACTATCGTCAACACCATCATGTTCCGCATCCAGATAAAGAAAGGACAAGAGGCGCTCGCGAGATGGGAAGAGGAACAAGCTACGATACAGCGCGAAGAACAGCTTTCTGGAGCACAAGCTCAGATAGCCGAGTGGCGTGCGTTTGAAGCGGCCAACGACGCCAATAGTGCAATCCCCGAAGAAGAGCCGCTTGCCGCATAACCACCTCGGCGAGGTTATATACTAGAAACATGCGTCTCGGACTTCTTGCCTTCTCAATACTTCTCCTCTCCCCATTCGCGGCTTCGGCACAATCTATTGGCGATCTCACGAGTACCGACTCGTTCACGGTCTCGGTAAGCCCTCAGTATCCAGCCCCGCAGAGCACCGCAACGCTCTCCTTCCTTTCTGCGATGATCGATCTGACCAATGCAACCCTGTCAGTATCAGTCGGCGGCAAGACGATCTATCAGGGGAGCGTGCGCCCGGTCTCTGTCCCGCTCGGGAAGGCAGGGAGCGTAGCAACTGTTCTGGCAACTATCACCTCATCAGGAGTTCCTTACAGTCGGTCGGTAAGTATCCAGCCGCAAGATGTCGCCATCGTCGCCGAACCTCTCTCTTCAGCGCCTGTTCTGTATCCGGGGAAACCTTTTGTCCCATTGGGAGGAGACACGCGCATTGTCGCTGTCGCGAATGTGCGAGATGCAGCAGGGAAGATCGTCAACCCCGCTACGCTCTCTTATTCGTGGACGGTTGATGGCACGCAGATAGCAGACTCCTCAGGCGTTGGGCAGCAGACCATTACTGTCGCCTCGCCGCTTCAGTACCGGGAACGGTCGGTTTCAGTCGCGGTACAGACCCAAGATGGATCCCTCGTGGGAGGAGCAAGTCTCGCACTAGCCCCCGAAGAGCCTTCAGTGCTCCTCTATGAGAACGCTCCGCTCCTCGGTATCCGCTTTACTCATGCGCTCTCGGGAACATTTACGATTGCCGCGACCGAGGATAGCCTCTATGCCGCGCCCTTCTCATTCCCGACAAATGCCGCGCCAGCGCTTCAATGGTCATTGAACGGATCTGCCGTGCAGATCGGCAATTCGATAACGCTCCGGCCGTCAGGGACGGGGAGCGGCTCGGCGGCGCTCTTGCTCACCGCCTCAAACGGCGGTTTAGATATGATTACCGCATCGCTCTCTCTCCTTTTCGGGAAGAAGACCGCGACTAATTTCTTCGGCCTATGAAAAAACTCTTTATCATTTCCTCTTTCGTCTTGCTCTTTGGCCTCGGCATATCCGGAGCGCATGCCGCTGATACAGGCTTTGTCGCGCTCGCGCCAATCCCCGGACTTACCAAAGGAGTCATCGCTAATCCTACAGGGCTCGCGAACTTCTTCAACAATCTCTATAAATATCTCGTCGGGCTTGCTGCGGCGCTCGCGGTAATCCAGATCATCTGGGCGGGCATCGAGATAGCGGCAAACCGCGACAACGTAGGCACGCTTTTGGACGAAAAAGGGAAGATCTACAACGCCATCTTCGGCCTCTTGCTTGTCCTCTCTCCGGTACTCGTCTTCTCGATCATCAACCCAAGCATTCTTAATCTTTCTCTCAACCTCCAGCCTCTCAATACTGCTCCGCAACAAATAAAAACGGGACCTAAGCAGTTGGATCTAATAAGTAGTAATGTGTGCGACTCTCGTATGTTTAGTTTGTTGAAATGTGACCCTCAGACAGAAGTGTGTGCTATAAATCCAAACACCGGGAATCCTGGTTGTTTTCCTAAAGACCAAGCAAAAAATTATGTCGACTATTCAACGCATTATCCAGACGCGGTGACATGCAAAGAAAAGACTTTCTGTCCCTATGCCTGTACAGCATTCACGCTTGCTATACCGACAGAATATCTATGTAGCAAAAAAGATCCTGCGACACAAAATTAACTTATGCAACGCACTTTTATCATCATCGGGATAGTAGCCGCGATCGTGGCTATAGGAGCCGGCGTTTACTTCTTCTTTTTTGCTCAAGGTCCGGGCGTGGTAGTCGCTCCTAGTGGCGTTACCTTGCCGATTGCCGGACAAACCTCTGGCGGCACTGGCGGCGCAACAACGCTGCCTGAGGCTGGCAGCATTACCGCCTCTCCGACAAACGTCTCCGCGCGTTTGGTGAAGATAAGCGCCGGACCGGTCGTACCCGGAGCGATTATCATCGATACTAAACCTTCAACCGCGAGCGGCACGCCCGACCGCCTTGTACAGTACCTCGAGCAAGAGAGCGGAAATGTCTTCTCCTATAGTGCCAACACGGGGGTTATCACTCGAATCAATAACAAAACAATCCCCGGCATCCAGACTGCGACCTGGCTCCCCAACGCTTCGGCCGCCCTGGTTCGCTACCTCTCTGGCGCTGATTTCTCAACGATCAATACCTATCTCCTCGCCGCATCAAGCTCAAGCGGATCTTTCTTGGCGCAGAATCTCGGTACGGTCGCCGTCTCAGCGACAAAAATTCTTACGCTTGCCTCCGGAGTAACCGGGTCGGTCGGTTCTCTCGCGCGCGCGGACGGCTCGCACCCGACAACCGTCTTCGCAACGCCGCTCACTTCTCTCTCTGCGTCTTTCGCTGGCAAGAGCCAATATCTGATCTACACAAAGCCTTCAGCGCTTCTCGATGGATATGCCTTCTTGGTTGATAGTGCTGGCCGGTTCTCTCGAGTCGCCGGGCCGCTTCCCGGCCTCGTTGCGCTCGCGAGTCCGTCCGGGAAGCAGATATTGGTGAGCTATGCGCTCCAGAGCAGTATGCATACCGAGCTTGTGAATACGGCAACCGGAGAGATCATACCTCTCCCAATCGGGACTATCGCTGACAAGTGTGTCTGGACCGCTGATGAAAAGGCACTCTATTGCGGTGTGCCGGTCAGCCCTTCTGCCAATGCTCATTATCCTGACGATTGGTACCGCGGCACCTTGTCGTTCTCGGATCGTATCTGGAAGATAGATACGGTCAGCCGTTATGCGCAAATGATTCTTGATTTCTCTCAGATGCACGCTGCAGCAATCGATGTTACCGCACCCGCTATCGACCCGGCCGCTTCGCTTTTGGTCTTTCTTAATAAGAATGACGGGTCGTTATGGGGTTATACGCTCTAACTCTTCAACCTCTGAGGCGATAACGCGCCGAACGTGCCACTCTTGCGCAGCCCCGGCGAGGTTCGTCGCGATAAAATAAAGTGCAATTGCACCTGAGGTAGTATAGGAAATCGCCACGATAAGGAAAGGAAATACGTACTTCAGTTGTATGCCCATCGCTTTTTGGAAACTCCCTGCATCAGCTGACGGCTTCATCGTGCCTGAGAGCGCCATGTGTGCCTGAAGATATTGAGTGAGGCCTGCAAGAACCGCAAGGAAGGCGCTTTTCCCCGACACGGATATTAGCCCGAGAAATTCAAGAGATATTGCGTGAGGGATTGGTGTTATTGCGTATAGAAGCGATGTATTAACGACTGAAAACGGCTCGTAATAAAAGACCCAATAGAGCGCAAGGAGGACTGGGATTTGGATAAGTACCGTAAGAACGCTCGCAAAAGGATTCACTTCTGCCGCCTTATAGAGCGCAAGGGTCTCAATCGCCTCCCGTTCTTTGTCGTCTTTATACAACATCTTCAGCTCTTTGATCTTTGGCTCAAGGAGCTTCATGGCTCGTTGCGTCCTGGCGGCAGAGAGAGAGAAGGGGAGAAGTATGAGGCGAATAGCGATGGTGAGGAGAATGACCGCGACGCCAACATCAGAGCCTGGAACGAGCGCGACAAGCGCGACAAGCGCGTTATAAATCGGATTGTAGAAGAAAGTGTGGAAGAATGCGGAAATCACGATCGTGTCTGGTTATAGGTGCGTTATTGATGCGAGAAGTTTTTCAATTTCCGCTTTCATTTCTTGATAGTGTACACCATGTACTGCGGTGCGTAAAAACACAATAACCGCAAAGGGATGCTTGCTTGCCCGCAAGATCTCAAAGAGCTTTCGCTTTATCTGGTGCCGCTCAGTCGCCTTTCTGATCAGCTTCTTCGGCACAACAACCGCGTAGCCGGCCGTTTTGCTCGATATTGCGGCACTGAAATGCTTTGATGTTACCCTCCTCCCTTCATTGAGAACGAGGGGGAATTGTGCCCGTACGAGCCGCTTTTGCCGCGGAACCACAGGGTTTTATGCCGCAAGGCGTGCCCGCCCGACACGGCGGCGCGCGCGGATAATCGCCTTGCCGGATGAGGTCGCGGTTCTTGCGAGGAATCCATGGGTTTT
>JAHFMM010000007.1 GCA_023264495.1 bacterium
CGAAACCATCACTGCGAAAACTACCTACGTCCTCTCCTGCAATGATCTAGATGGGAATCTGGTCGTTCCTCAACCACAGCCAGCCGTTGTTACTATAGTGCCGCTCTATAGCGAGTTCTAGCGAGCAGGACGACATATTGACAATATATTGTCAATATGCTATCCTCAAGAAATCAAGGCAGTTATTGACTGTTTTGACCTATAACCAATGACATCACTATTAGGGACCCTTATGGGTTTTTCTCTTTTGCTCGGTTCTGGGCCGCTTTCATTCGTAAGCGGTACGAACACATCCCAGGTTACTACTTCACCGCCGGTACCGAGCTATACAGTCACGGTAACTGCATATAACGCAGTTCCTGAACAGACCGACAGTAATCCGTTTGAGACGGCTTCAGGGGCGTATTCTAACCCCGAAGTTGTAGCGGCACGCTCGCAAGATCTTGCGGCAGAGCTTCCGTTCGGGACGATTGTCGAGTTTGACGGATCTGCGACCGCACCCGAAGGGACATGCGGCTTCAATGCAGTTGCGCCGGAGGTCGGGTACCGCGTTATTGCCGACACGATGAATGCGCGATACAACGATCGTGTCGACATTCTTTTTAATACCGAGAAAGAATATATGAACGCTAGTCGGACACCCATGAATGCGGCGATGGTACTTGGTATCTGCGGCAACATCACGATACGCGTCGTTGGTTTTGTGCCGATCAATCATATCCCCAAGACGCAAGCAGCACTCGCGGCGCTTGTACACGGCGGCGTGACAGAGCTCGCGATTAATAAGTAAGCATACGACCAGTGGTCGTGTGTGCTACGATAGAGGGTATGCATCCGACACATGAACGGATTACCGTAAGGGCATTGTTCAACACGGAGTGGCGCGGGTCGCTTACTGCGGCGTTTGCGCTTCTCGGAGCGGCATATGTGGTCGAGCATCTTGCCAATGCCTATGCGTATACCTATGTCTTACGGCCGACATCGAACTATGTCGGCGACATCGTGTTAGACAATGTCCCAGCCATCGACCTCAATTTCATCATCATAGAATGCGCGCTCATCGTCATCGCGCTCTCGATTCTATACGTCATACTTCGCCCTCGGTACATCCTCTTTTCAGTTAAAGCAGTTGCGCTCTTCATCATTATACGAGCCATTTTTACCTCATTGACGCATGTCGGGATTTATCCAGATCACATCATGCCGGTCGAGTTCGGCTTATTTAATAATCTATACATTTATCTCAATTTCCAGACTGGTCTTTTCTTCTCCGGACACACGGGGATGCCGTTTCTTATGGCGCTCATATTCTGGAGGAATCTACGCGTACGACGAATCTTCCTGACGCTCTCGGTATTATTCGGCGCAGCAGTACTCCTAGCCCATGTACATTACTCAATCGATGTCTTTGCCGCGCCGTTCATGGCGTACGGCATATTCAAAATTGCCCAATATCTCTTCCCGCGCGATTATGCGCTCACGGCTCACCACTTGGGATAATTTGCATTAATCGTTCGTTCGTGCTATCGTTATCCCTGCAAGCACAAAGGCGATCTCGGTCGCCTTTATCGTTTGCTTTTGTTAACTACGGAGGGGCTAGAATCATGCGTGATGATGTGGGGAGGATGAAATTCAAGCAAAGGAAACCGCCGGTACCCGTGGTACCGGCAAAGGCGCATTGAGAAGTTGCAATGCGTCAAAAGGCAGCTCCGGCTGCCTTTCCTATTTCCATAAACGAGAGAAGTTAGAAATCCTCCGGTTTCTCTATCCAACGCAGACCATCGTTCTTGTTGTTGGTATAACTTCCATGGAGCTGGGGAAGGAACTTCGCAAGGTCGGCTGAGGTCTTCGTATCGAGAAGCTGTTGGATCTCCTCTTCTGTCTCAATGGGGATATAGGTATCGTACATATCGTCATCGTGCTTGAAGCTGATATGTTCATACCACTCATGGAAATAGAGCTGTCCGCACTCGCAACACTTAAGCAGATCTCGCTCAATGTGTTCGCTTCGGACGAACACGCGTACCATCTCCAAATCGAGGGTTTCCGGTGTCAGACCGACTTCATTCCATAGCACGCACTGAGTTGGTTTCCGCATAAGCTTTCAATATTCAATATATAGAGTATGCAGGTAGTATATCAGGAAATGTTAGAAGGTGTCGATGATGGGTTGTCGGCCTGGGTACTGCGCCGGCGCAAGAACGGGAAGGCGAGCAGGACCCCGAGAAGGGTGAACGTGAGGTCGCCCATAGTGTCGATATTGCTTGGTTGTGCGAGCAGATTGAGTCGGAGCTTGAAATCAAGGAGTTGCGCGTGAGCCAGGTCGAGCAGGTAGGCGTCACGGAAACATTCGAGCATCTCCCAGATGACAGCGATGAAGGCGACCATGGCAAGGATACTCATTGCCGATTTCCAAAAGGTGCTGTGCAAAAGCGAATACCGAGGATACTTTCTAAAGAACCACACCAAGAGCCATACCGCGGCGAAGCCGAAGAGGAAATGTTCGAGCGCGTCGTAGCCAAAGAAGCCGGAGTCACAGCCAAGGTAGGGATAGCAGGCAGAGTTCGGAGCGCCGTTCATGAATTCTCCATAGGCGTTTACTAGGAGGAAGAGTGTAGCAGAAGCAGGAGCAATGTGTGATGGAGACGCTTCGAAGAAGTGCCTATGCGTAGGTTCCATGTCCTGCTAATCCTAACATAGCTATCTTAATGGCAACCCGAGGGTAAGGAAAGTCCGGGAAGGGAGATGTTGTCGCTTTCATGGACGACAAGAATCAGATTACTGAGATACAGAAAGTTCGGAAGCCGGCATAGTTGCCTTTTTCTGACCATGGCGTATTCTCACCTGCGGAGCTCTTTGTATTGCCAAACTCTCTTCATAAACGAACTACGGGAGGATACGTAATGCGCATCACTACTGAAGTACAGAAACACCCTGTTTCCCAAGCATTAACCCCAAAACCTGGATTCCTCAAGGCAAATCAGCTTCCGTTGTGGCTGAATCCATTTCTGCAGCACTATGGCATCAATATGTTCGCCGTAACACTGGTCGGATTCCCACACTTGAAGATAATCCCTGCACTGCAGATGATGCTTGAGGATTATCAGAACGGCCTGTATGACGATACGCACACTATTGTCGTCCCATCGAGTGGCAACACAGCTCATGCGATTGCACGGTTCGCATTGGCATTCGGCTTGAAGGTAAAGGCTGTCTTGGCAACGGATGTGATAAGCAGCAAGAAGCTTATCCTCGAAGCGCTTTCAACGGTTGAGGTAATCAGCGTCAGTCGCGGGGATAGTGTTGCTGACCGGGCGCTTGAAGAGGCAGAAAGGCCAGGACATATTCTTCTGAACCAATACGGCCACGAAGGGAATGTGAGGGCGCACCAGCTCTACACCGGGCCAGAAATCGTCCGATGCCTGAGTAATGCCCTCTCTGTGATTGCTATCTCGATGGGGAGCGGCGGGACGATTACCGGTGTCGGAAAATATCTGAAAGAAAGGTCTCCCGGGACGCTGGTTCTCGGTGTTCGCACCAAGCTTGGCGAGCAAGTGCCAGGCGCGCGTGACAAGAAGAAGATGGCGGAGGTTGTCACGCTTGATTGGCAGTCAGCCACTGATGCTGTAGCCGAGGTGTCTCGCAAAGACTCCTTCCGCAGTACGCGCCGCTTGTGGAGCGGGGTTGAGCCACAACCAGGACCGACATCCGGTATGGCTTATCATGGGTTGGTGCAGCACCTGTCAAACAGGGGGAAAGAATGGCTCGAACAGCATCGTGGGACGAATGTCGCATTCATATGCCCAGATGGTTGCGGCCCCTATCTCCAACTCATGCTTTCGGAGTTAGACCCAGATGAGGGGTTGGTTTGAGCAATACTGTTTTTGTGCATTTCGGTCGCCCTTGTGGCGACCGTGTTTTTTATACAAATGTCTTGCGGATGATAAGGAACGGGGTCATCTCGCTGTCTTGGCCGGCAGGATTGTCACGAAGGACTTCACGAATGAATCTTTCTGAAATAGCCTGAGTTGATTTGCCGAGCGAGAACGCGCCGCGATAGTTGGCATCGACAATAGCCGCATCAATGCCAAAGGCGTCTTTAATAGCTTTGGCAACGCCATGAGGATTGAGCGGCGCGCGTTTAGCATATTCGGTATAAGGCGCGATAGTGTAAGACATCGGACAATCGATCGATTTCGCTTGTTTGCCGACGAGATAATAGAAGGCACCCTTGATGCCGAGCGGCCGGGTGACCGCGGATACGGCCGCGGCGAAGATCGTGCGCGCAGAACCTGCCTCCTCGATAAGGAGCTGCATCGCTGGTGCGGTGCCGTGGCCGTATCCGCGGAACTGCGGGGTGCCAACATGGTTGCGTACTCGCTTCGAGAGGATGCGCGCAAGCAGGGAAGTGCGAATGTCTGCAATCGGGACTATGCGGTTCTGGGTAATGCAGACAATCTTCTCGCTCACGAAGAGCATATCGTCAGGTTTGAGGAGTGGTGCGGCATATTCGCGCAAGAGCGTCATGAGGTCGTCTCCGGCAGTGATAAGGCGTGTCTTTATGGGGAGTCGCACATAGTGCGCCCCGGTCGTGGCAATCCCGAGCTCCTTACCTTTGTTTGCCTGGATGTCCGACATGATGAAATCAGTATAGCGCCTCCAAAACAAAAAAGCGCCCGTTGCCGGGCGCTTTCCTGTGATCTGATTTAGATCTTGCTGACGTTAACGGCGTTCGGGCCTTTCGGGCTGTCCCCGACTTCGAACGAGACCATATCCCCCTCCTGGAGCTCATCGAACGAAATGTTCTGGAGCTCGTTTGAGTGGAAGAAAAGGTCCTTGCTCTGGCCGTCCTGCTTGATGAAGCCGAACCCCTTGTCCGTCTTCTTCGCGATTGTTCCCTGTTGCATAGCGATAGAGTGTTGTGTGACTAAAGTATCAAGTCAGGGTGCCGAAGAGAGAAGCTCGATCCTACTTCTTTTTGGATCCAGCGCTGATTGATATGGTGATAATAGCTTTTCATATAGAAATTGTCAACCTCTTGATTGGGTACAACTGATAGCTAGGGAATAGGTGGGACTTATCCCCAATGACACCTTGTCAGCATAACCTCTCTTGTATAATGAAGAGTATGATCTACAAACATTATCGCGGCTTCACCCTCATCGAATTACTTGTTGTTATCGCTATCATCGGAATCCTCTCGGCAGTCGTTCTTGCGTCGCTCTCAACAGCGCGCAATAAGGCCGCGGATGCAGCCATCCAATCTGATCTCAATACCATCAAGACGCAAGCTGCGATTTATCGTGACACCACCGGTAACAATAGTTATGGCACGGGTGTCGCTTCTACAGTATCAGGTTGCACAACAGGTCTGTTTGCCGATACGACTGTTACGAACGCCCTTGCAGGTATAGCGAATAACGGCACCACGCCGATCTGTATCCTGATTACTAATGGTACTGATGCCTCAGAATATATCGTTGCATCTCCATTAAAGACGGCGGCAACAAGCTACTTCTGTGTTGATTCAACGGGTCAGGCAACGACTACGCCAGTTGTTCCAACGACATCTTCAACAGGGTGCGGGACATAACCAGAAACTCTTTAACGAAAAAGCCCTAGTCCGCGAGATAGGGCTTTTTCGTATATCCTTGTGATACAGTATAAGAATCATGAAGGCAATCGTCATGGTTGCGGGAATAGGCGTCTTAGCTATCGGCGGTGTTTTGTATTTCTTAATCCATAGTTCAGCGACTCCTAATTTAGACTCTGTTGTTTCTGAGACCGCAACCGCGACGACTCTCAAGAAGAATCTCGCGGTAACTCCTGCGGGAAGCACCCAAACAGAAGATATCGCGACTTCTACGATTGTTGCACAGGGAGATCTTCTTACGACATCTCAAGATGGCCGCGGCTTGATCACGATGTCGAATGGTTCGACTGCAGTTCTCGACTACCGCTCGTCGCTCGTGGTCAAGACTATCGATTCTTCAGGAACGCATACAAGCTTGAGTCTTATCGCGGGGAGCGCCTGGGCGCGAGTCGAGAAAGTCTTCGGTCAGGGAGAATATTTTGAAATCAAGACGCAAAATGCGGTAGCGGTCGTGCGTGGTACTTCATTCGGGCTCACCTATCATCAGAATGGCCCCACCACACTCCTTGTGGGGAAGGGTGTTGTCTTGCTCACTCCTCTTGATCCAAAAACAGGACAGAGACAAGAAGACAAGACACTCACGATTCCTGCCGGATACAAGGGAGTCATTTCAACAGAAGGGACGGGGTCTCAATCGGTGATGGATGCATCAGATACGGGCTCAGATTGGTTCAAATACAACAACGGGGATAGCGCAGGAGCCTCAAGAGATAATACAATAAAGGCAGCAACGCCATCGGCATCACAACAACCAGCATCGCCGGTAGTACAGGATTCTGCACCAGCGCTTCCTAAAGTCGAAAATCCGGTGAAGACTCTTACGACAGATCCTCAATCTTCTCCTATACAGACAAGTATTCCGACAGTGGCTGATACGCCTGGAGCAAATGCGTGCGGATTGTTCACGGATACTCAAGGAATAACTTCAGACACAAGCGTGTCGCTTGCGTTACAGCGCGTTTCGCCGGCCTCGATCAGTCAAAGTAGTTCAAGTATGGTGAGTCTGTTCGGATCTGGCTTGCATTGCGTTACGAACATATATGTCGGGAATAAGACTCTCAATGGAGAAAGCGATTTTACCGTGGTGAGCAACGATGAAATTAGCTTCCCCGCAAATATCTTGCCGATCGGCACCTTCGATGTGGTGCTGATGGACACGCTGGGGAATATCGTCATGTTGCCAAAAGCTCTCACGGTTACCCGATAACATGACTCGTCGAAACGGACTCAATCTCCTTATTGTGCTCGGCGTAGGGACGGTTGTTTCTTTGATCTACGGGTTCGGTCTTTTTGATACGTGGCAAGAGAAGATATTTGATCGTTTGTTTACAACCTCTCCTGCGCCGCAGAATATCGTCATCGTGGCGATAGATAACGAGAGCATTCATGCGGTCGGGAATTGGCCGTGGCGCCGGAGCGTGTTTGCGCAGACCCTGACGCACCTGCAGCAGGCGCGCACGATTGGTATTGATGTTGCTTTTACCGAGAGATCAAGCTATGGAGTGCAAGATGATAGCGCATTGCGCCGTGCTATGGAGGAGAAGGGGAATGTGGTGCTTCCAGTGCAATTTGATGATCGTGGAGAGAAGGTAGTTCTCCCCAGTGATGCGCTGGGTACGCCGGAAGTCGGTTTTGCAAATGTACTGCTTGATGCCGATGGCATTGTCAGACAGCTGCAGGCCGAACGCTCGCCGTATACGGCATTATCAGTACGTCTCGCGGGAGGTTCTGCGTATCCATCGCTATTCAGAATCAGTTACCTTGGACCAGCCAAGACGATACCAACCATACCGTTCATTGATGTATACGACGGAAGTGTTCCCGAAGATGTTTTCAAGGACAAGACGGTCCTTATCGGGGTGACCGCAAATGATCTGCACGACATTGTGGGAACGCCGTTTGGAGTCATGGCGGGTGTTGAGGTGCATGCAAACGCGGTAGCAACGCTGCAGAGCGGAGTATTCTTGACTCCTGTATCAAAGGTTATTGCGGTACTGCTCATATTCCTTGTCGTGATATTGGTCTTTGCCGCAGTACGCTTTGTGCACCGATTCTCTCTCTTGGTAGGAGTATTCATTGCGATCTTTGTGGCAGGCATCGGAGCATGTGTCGGATTATTCATGATGCATATGCTGTTGCCGATTCTGTACCTCGTGTTTGCCGATCTTCTTTGCGCCGGAATCTTAATAGCCTTTGAATATTTCACAGAATCAAGAGATCGCCGGTTTATACAGAAAACATTCGCGTACTATCTGATGCCGGAAATCATCGATGATTTAATGAAAGATCCGAGCAAGCTCCGACTTGGAGGAGAGAAGCGCCGAGTAAGTATCCTCTTCTCAGACATTCGCGGCTTCACAAGCATCTCAGAGAAACTCTCGGCAGAAGAACTCACGGTGCTGATGAATGAGTATCTCACTGCCATGACCGATAGTATTATGGAGGATCGAGGGTTGGTTGATAAGTATATCGGGGACGCCATTATGGCGTTTTGGGGCGCGCCGGTAGCTAATCCGAATCTTGAGAAAGACGCTTGCAAGGCGGCTCTCGAGATGTCTCAGAAGCTTGTGGCGTGTAATACGGTGTGGGGGAGCCGCGGCATACCGCCGATTCGTATCGGAATAGGCATCAATACAGGGGATGTTGTCGTCGGGAATATGGGATCGCAGAAGCGTTTTAATTACACCATCATGGGCGATGAAGTGAATTTCGGTTCGAGGCTTGAGAGTATTACGAAAGTATATGGCGTCGAATGTCTCATAAGCGAGTCGACTGCTCGCGCAGTAGAGCACGATCCGCACTATACGCTTCGGGAACTCGATCTAGTTATGGTTAAGGGGAAAAAAGAACCGAAACGCATATTTGAATTGGTCACCCGAACGGTTACAGATACGCTCAGACAACAGTTCGAATATTTCAGAGAAGGACGCACCTTGTATGTTGAGGGGAAGTTCAAAGAGGCATGTCTCTTTTTCGAGAAATCTCTTGCTCTAGGGGAAGATGGTCCAAGCAATACGTTTATGGAGCGATGTCAGCTATTAGAAAAAGATCCGCCTGCGGAGTGGGAAGGTGTTTATGAGTTCACGACAAAATAAGACTAAGAGGTCTTAATACTCTTCCTCTTCTACGAGATGTCTACGAGCGTTTGTGGCAACGAGCTTTGTGCTATTCAAATGATTGTCAGCGAGATGCCGTGTGTATCCCACAGTAATTATCATCAAGCGAATACCGTCTTCTCGAAGGGCCTGACCGACAGATTCTTTCAAGGTGCCGTAACGCGACCCGTGAATAAGCGGGGTTACCCAGAGGAATTCCTTACGCTTTTCTGCACATTCGAATTCCTCAGGAGTCAGATAGAGGAATTCACCTTGTTTGTCGCGCTCCCGAGGAGGGCGCGACGTGACGCTTTCAATCATGCGACCACACAACTGCGAAATGATTTCTTCCGCGAGAGTTGTTTTACCTGAACCCGAAGATCCAGATAGGGTAACGATAATTCCCATGATAGACCTCCAGATTGATTGAATAGATGGATATGGTTGAAAACAACAGTCGGACTCTTGGTCCAGATCAGATCTTTATATACTACGGACTGTATTTATTGTCAATATTTTCATAGAAGTCGCTCTAGAACCCTAGAACCAGCCGATAGTTCTAAATTGGTGTGGGTATAAAAACAGAAACCGCCTCCCAACGGTTCAGTTAGGGGCGGTTATTTGCTCACTGTACAGTAAAAGATCTAGTGTGCCATTCTCCAAAACGCCAATCCTCAAGATTCTCGAGAAGGCCCTCCAATGAATCGACGTGGATACCATCACCTTCGAGCTTGAGATAACTTTCTTCCAGGAAGAAGTAGATGAAGTCGAAGTAGTGATAACTAAATCGTATGTTTCTTTTTCCTTTTGCTGAAACAAGACGCTTGAAGAAATCTGGTTTTAGATCGGGAACACATATACCCCTTTCCCATGCTTCTTCGCGAACCACCTCCATGAGAAAAAGGAAATCGTTCTCGTAATCATCTCCGTCAAACGAAATGAGGAAATCCCCATTCTCTGGATTGAATTCTGCTTCCATGGCGCACCTCCCCGTCTGATTGTTAGAAGGAACTGCTTCTAGTACTGATGGATATAATGCCACTTCTCAGACAAGAATCAAGTGGGGTTAATAACAGATGTAACTCTCTACGAAGGGTAGGGAAGATGCTCCCTGTTTGTCAACGTCCTGACGTGGTTACAAACAGCAGTTCTCTTGAGGGTTCTAACCTCTGTATAGAAATAAAAGAGCCACAGAGAATCCTAGTTTACATAGGGTAGTCCTATGTAGGGGGACTGGCGGGTATCCGGGCGGCATCAGTGCGACAGCGCCGTTCGGGACGCTTATCTTGCGCGCCAAGAAGGAGGGAACCGGCACCGTTACCGTGAATGACGCTTCAAAGATACTCGACGCCCATGATGCCTATCAGCAGAAGGGGAGTCAGATGCTGTCGTTTACTATCCTTCCAGCAACCCCGACCGCTTCTCAGCAGATAACCTCACATGAGACGACCCAGCAAGCACAGGAACCTGTCTATGAAGCTACCAGCAGTTGGATAGTTACTGCCGCCACCAGCTCGACGAGTACATCGACAGTCGGTTCAAATGCTCTGGCGTTTATCGCGGCCGTCGCAGGGGCTATCACCCTAGACAATATCGCGTTCTGGGTCATCGGGCTCATCATTGTGGCAATCGCGATTGCTTATCTGATATATCGTTCCATCCGCAATCGCGAATAACGCGCGGTTTATGTCTTCTTCAAGAATCGATACACGACAAGCGGCGCCCAGATCAGGAAGCTCGCGAACCCTACAATAAAGAAAGTCGGGACCAGTTTTTGGGGGATGATCTCGCCGAACCAGATGAGCGTCAAGGCGGATCCCGCGCATAGGAGCATCGCGGTCCAGAATATCTTGAGTGTTATCTGCTCGGTCATTATCTAGGGATAACCCGCAAAGAGGTGTAGAAGTCGCTCTAGAACCCTAGAACCATAGGATTCGCCTCTCGCTCTGCTGAGCTCGAAACCTACGGCGTCTCTTCGACGCCTGCGGCTTCAGGGCGTCTTACTTTTCTCTTGCTCCCCGACCATATCGTTAATATAATCAGGCGGGCGTAGAACCAAATTATCTTGTGATAGACTTATCGCATATGGGAGAAATCATTGAAGGGAAGTTCGGGTCTAGGACGAAAGAAAACACACCTTCACGAAAAGAAGAAAAAGAGCTCACTAAAGGGGAGGCGGCATTGATGGCTCCAAGACTCGTTGAGGTAAAACTATTTGTCCACTCTCTTTTGAATACCGACGTAGAGGCAACCACGAGAGTAGCGACACAGCGAGCTGTTGTGCGTGAGTACACTGACAGCGAACTTATGAATTGGCTTAAGGACACACGAGAAGGTGACTGGAGAAATAAACCGTACTTTTTCTCTGCACTCTGTGATGAGTTTAAGATGCGCTGCGACGCACTAATGAATCAAGAAAGAGGCACATAAGAGAGTTTTAATACTGAGCTCTCCAGACGGGTCGTTAACCTGCGCCGCGGAGAAATGCCCTTTTGCATCCGAAGAGCCGTTCGATGAGGTTTCCACGATGCGCTTTGCGTGCGCACGGTGATCGCCGCCATAGAACGGTTCAAGCGCCTGATGCATCATTTCGGCAACGACTGGAAGGTCGTCGCTCGCTACTCTTCGTACTTTCATGATAAAGAACTCCTTTCTGTGTGTCGCTCGGGTTGTTCGCCCGTGTGCGACAAGGTTTGTGCACCCAGTATTGGGTGCACCTTTACATTACTCGTATTGTGTTATTTAGTCAACGAGAGCAAGTCGGATGCCGACAACGCCGTATCTCTGCTCGTCTTCGTCGGAATAGAACTGCTTTATCTGAGTGAGGAGGAAGTCACGACTATCTTCTCCGAAGAGGGGCGACTCATGGTCGGCAAAGAGTTCCTTGAAGGTCTGGTAGCGAAGCAACCCCTTCACGACTGTAGTAACGCTATTCTCCGGCCTATCATTCTCACTGAAGACAATCTGGTCGCCAATCGCAATTTGCTGACGCTTCTCGTCGTAGAGACGTGACTCGATTACCTTCTTGCTAGAGGCTATCTTGTTGAAAGGTTCGGACGATAATTTCATCAGGTGTTGCATGTTCTTCGTATGTTAATTACTAAATCAGGTTCGAGACCCATCCGCTCGTGGATAGGACTCGGATTTTTTGACTTCTTCCAAATTCAAAATGTGTTGCGATTGCTCGCTTTTTTCTGGACAGGGATGGGTCGATTGCACAGGATTCATCTGCTCCGCGGGTAGGATTCGAACCTACGACCAACTCGTTAACAGCGAGCCGCTCTACCACTGAGCTACCGCGGAATATCTTCTGACTCTACCACTGAGCCCTGCCTGCCGGCAGGCAGGTACCGCGGAATATCATCACCCCAAGGCGGGGTGATGAGGATATTCTAACCGAAAAATGATAAGTCGCAATGGCGTGCTATTATGCGCTTATATGAGCGAGCGATCAGGTCATGCGTTCAGGACATTCATAGACCGGTTCAAGCACGAGGCGCGGCCTGAAAATGCTGGTGAGACGATGCGCGCGCGGGTGTTGCGGATGCTCTCAGAGGCCCATGAAGATATCGATAATGGCATCAGGACGCGAGGCGAGGCGGCCGGCGTCCTTGCGAAGGTCGACATAGCCCTTGAACAAGCGCAGGGATTAAGGATCAAGCATCTTATCGAAGAGGCGCTGTCACTTAGGGCCGACATTACGGAACGGTACCCCGACATTCCCGAGTGAGCTACCAGTGCCGATACAGCGAAGGGAACCTCTGTCGGAGAGAAGCGTCGATACTGTAGTGTTGCCAAGATCGTCCGAACCAGAGTGCGACAAAGAGGAGTGCATAGATGATAGCCGCGCCAATGTCGGTTGATCCGGCTGTGTAGGGGCCGCCGAATCCTTCGGCGGTTGCCCAGATGATGAGCGATAAGACGATGCCGCCGGCGATGGCGACTCGGGTGAAGAGGCCGAAGAGGAGCCCTATCGCAATCGCAGTCTCGGCGAGGGCGACAATGATCGCGAAGAAGTGCGGATCGGCGCTTACCATCTGTATCCAGATATGCATCCATACCTGGATGAATATTGGCTGGTTTTGAGTCCCTTCCATGAGATAGTCGGTGAAGTTGTTCAAGAAGGCCGGGTTCCATTTGAAGGCGGCGTCGATGAGCCACACGATCCCGAAGGTGATACGGAGTGTGGCGAACGATTTGGTTCCTATAGTGTTCATATTTCCTATACTAGCGCATACCGGTAGCAATGGAATGATATGATTGCCGTACGATGTTTATAAAAGTCTTTGTGACCCCGAGCGCTCGGAAGGAGTCAGTCGAGGAGAAGGGTGATGCGCTCGCGATAGCGGTGCGGGAGCCGGCAACTGGGAACATGGCCAATGACCGTGTCCGCGAGCTTGTTGCGCTTCGATTCGGACAGTCGATCGGGAAGGTGCGCATCATGACAGGACACCATTCTCGCGCTAAAATGATAAGCATTAGTAGTTAGCTAATTCCCACTATGAATATCACCATCAAGGCGCCAAACCACGAACTCTCGCTCTCAATGCGCGAACTGATTGAACAAAAGTTCTCAGCACTCGACAAGCTCATGGCGCATGCGGCAGACAACGCGACACTTTCATGCGAGATCGAAGAGTCGATCGCGGTCGAGCGTGCCGGGGCGAAGTATCGCGCCGAAGGGAACCTGTCGGTCAACGGGAAACTCTTCCGTGCGACTGCGACCGGAGAGACGCTCGAGGGAGCAGTTGATCGGGTGCGTGATGATCTGGCGCGCGAGCTGCAGAGCGCGCAAGGGAAGCATAAGAGCCTCGTGCGCAGGGGCGGAGCGGCGATTAAGCGGATGCTCCGCTTCGGTAATTAGCGACGCGAAGAGAAATCAGCGAAGCTGATTTCTCTTTTACCCTCGGGTATCACGCGCAAGACGCGGAATTCGCCTCTGGCGAATTCCGCGCTTGTGATTTTAATCCTCTTCCCATTTTCGAAAAAATAGGTACCGATTGAGTCGGCATAGGCGCGGTATTTGAGCCAATTTTCACGATGTTGTTGCAGAGGAGTTTGTCTGCCGGCAGGCAGATCGAGGAGTCCGTCCTCTTTCTTTATTTTATACGCGCGAGTCGCTTGGGATGCGTCTTGCGGCGTTGGAATAATTTCTCCGCGTTCAAAAGAGGGAAGTGTATTAGTAAGAAGCTCCGCACCCATCTGGATGAGGCGCGGGCGGAGCTCGCGCGCAGTCTCTGTTGGCGCAATAGGAGTCGCAGCTTGTGCGATGATATCTCCCGCATCAAGCTCGCGCACCATCTTCTGGATCGTTACACCTGTCTCGTCCTCGCCTGTAAGAAGCGCGGTCTCGAGCGGCGTTGCGCCGCGATATTTTGGCAAGAGGGAATAATGCACATTGAGCACGCCCTTGGGGAATGCGGTAATGAGCTCTTCGGGGAAGATCTTGCCATATGCGACGACGACAGCGTAGTCGCACGCGTATGCGCGAATCGCCTCAAGCGCTTCAGTATCGAGTGTCTCGGGAGTAATGACAGGAATGCGATGCGCTTCGGCCAGCGCTCGTGTCGATGATGGGGTGAGCACGAGACCGCGGCCGCGCGGCGCATCGGGGGAAGTGATCACGACCGCCGGCGTGAAGTCATGCTTCAGTAGTGTCGCGAGCGTCTCGCTCGCGACCGCCGGCGTGCCGAAGTAGGCGAATCGTGCGTTATTCACCATGGGTGTGTCGTGTCTCGATAAGATGATCGGCATGATCGATGAAGAGCGTGCCGTTCAGATGATCGATCTCATGCTCGAAGATTTGTGCCATGAGCCCGCCTGCGCCGCGTTCGAAACGCGACCCGTCAACCTCCCGGGCGCGGACAGTAACCCGCTCATGCCGGCGGGTGGTGCCGTAGATGCCGCGGACCGAAAGGCATCCCTCATCCATAGTTGCGCGCCGGCGCGATGTCTTTATGATTTCGGGATTGATATAGACTTCATTCTCTGCAACCACGATTCGAGCGGGTGAATCTTGACTGACAGCCGCATCGCGTTCGGGTATAGGCGGAGGCGACACGGTCCGATCTTTGCGCACGATGAAGATGCGGTAGGGGACGCCTATTTGCGGCGCCGCGAGCGCGACACCCTCGAGCTCCGGGTCGAGCGCCTCCTTCATATCCTCGATAATCTGCGCGAGTTCAGGCGTCCCGAAGAGTCCTTCGGGGACCGGCTTGGCGATATCGCGCAGTACTCCTGCACCGTCTTGAACTATCTCCTTCATGTTCTCTAATATACCAGAAAATTAGGGATGTGAGTGTTTGCTTGGGTCGAGCTCCCACCAGAAGGTCTTGCTGAAGCTCTTCGCCTGACTGCAGACACTCTTGAGATAGTAGAGGTCTTTTGTCGGGATCTGCTCGAGAACAGTGCCGAGATGCGCCATCGTCATAGGCGCGAGTCCGTCATGCGCGCGAGAATAGTTGAGGTGGCGGAGGAAGAAGCGCATGAGCTCGCCGCGCTCGGTGAGGCGCTTTCTCCCTTTGGGCGCGGCGGCTGCCTTTTTCTCAAATTCCGGCATCATCTCACCGATGGATTTCATGCTGCTAGTATACCTCTCGTGAGTATTTGAATAAACGAATCCCATACCAAGCCGGAGCTGGTATGGGATGTAATGCTGACAGGAAGTGTTCAGCGAACCGAAAGAGTTTCGGACGTGTACACCAGACCCTTCGGCTTGATGATGACCTTTTTCTCGGCGCTTTCCTCAATGTGGCCAGCAACGAACGCACCGATGCCATGCTGGTCGGCGACTTCGAGAACGCGGATAGTGTCAACCTTGGACACATAGAGTGCAAAGCCGGCACCCATATTGAGATTGCCATATGCTTCGTAGTCGTCGACCGGCCCATGCTTCTGGATGAAGTCGAAGATCGGGAGTTGTGCTGGCAAGCGTTCGATGACGTAGGCGAATGGTTGTGTCGCCCGCATGAGTTTGCGCCAGCCATGGCCTGTGATGTTGACGGCATAGTGGATATGCACGCCTGCATTGAGACAGTCCTCGACAAGACCGACATAGATATGCGTCGGGTCGAGCAGGGTCTCGCCGTAGGTCCGTCCATCAGGAAGCTTGGTGAGGTAGCCGTCTGGCAGAGCACGTAACGGAAACTTCTCCGGGAAAAAGTAGTTAGCAATCTTCTTCCAGAGTCCATCCTTCCGTTCGGCAATGCTTCGCGCGAGCGTGAGTCCGTTCGCATGAATACCAGAGCTTTCGATGATCACGATCGCGTCGCCGTGCCTGATGTTGGCCGAGTTGATTACCTGATCTTTGCGTGGGATGATACCCCACGTTGCACCGGCAAGGTCAGTGGTATCTGGCACGATGATGCCTTTGAGCGTCGGCGTTTCTCCGCCGCCCCAGGTACACCGCGCCAGATCGCACGCCTTTTTCGTCCCTTCAATCAGATCATGGCGACGCGTTTCGTCATTGAACCAGCTCGAACTCCCGACGGCGAGATATTGCCCATACACCGCCGGACGAACGCCGAGTGTGATAAGGTCGTTCACTGCCATGGCCACATTGCATTGTGCAACCTGGTCGTAGAATGATTTGTCCGGGAAAAATATCACGTCGATGATGTGACAGAGAGCATCAGCGACCAAGCTCTTGGTGCCGAGACCTTCGACGACGAAGCCGATATGGCCGAGTGGCGTCTCGACAAGAAATGCGCTCTCGCCGCGGCTCCAAGGAACAGCCGAGAAGCCGAGCCGAGCCAAATGACCATCGGTGCTTGCAGCTGCTTGCAGTGATTCGCGTTTGTGCGGATCCATAGCGGCATAATCAACGCCGGTATCCTTGTAGGACATGTTGCATTCACTCATGATTTCTAACCCTGCCTTTCTGTCTATTTACTGCGGTTGTGAAGGATGCAATCCACTAGGGATAGTACCTGGAATATATGAAAACACAACATTTCTGATTTTCTTGCAATCGTGTCATTTCTGCGTACTATGCACGCTAGAGCACCTCTTGTGGGTGTTTGGGTCTTTACAACACAAACCGTTCAATAACTCAGGAAAGGATAGCGTCATGCTCTATACCATGTGTCGCCAAATCGCCGGACAACCGGCGCTCATGTTCTACATTGATGCAGCGCAGGCGCTGTCCGAAGCAGAACTCGCTGAAATTCACTGGCTCATCGCTGGGACGTCTGATCCGGAAAACACAACGATCAACCCGTCTCCGCTATGGGACGATGTCGTGCAAATCGGTCCGCGGCTTCAGATCGAGACTCCGTTCTCATCGAATGCCGTGGCCATCTGCAATGCCATGGGACTCTCAGCAATCACGCGCATAGAAAAGACCCGTCTGTACGGTCCTGGTGTTCAACAACACTTCGATCGAATGACGGAGCAATACCTACCGCATGGGATCGAAAGCTTTGACACCGGCATCACGCCGGAACCGTTCAGGGTCGTCGATCTCATCGGCAAAGGGAAGGTCGCGCTTGAAGAGATGAACAAGGTGCTCGGACTTGGCATGGACGCTAAGGACATCGAGTACTACCTGCATCTTTTCGTTGATGTCCTGAAAAGGAACCCGACCGATGTTGAGCTCTTCCAGTTGGGTAACGCCAACAGCGAGCACAGTCGGCATTGGTACTTCAAGGGCAGAATCGTGATTGATGGCGAAGTCATGCCACGCACGCTTTTCGAGATTGTTCAGGAACCTCTGAACCGTCTTCGCGCAATCGGCAACACCCAAAGCCTGGTGGCATTTCGGGACAATGCCGGGGTACAAGAAGGGTGGTTTGTAAATTTGCTTCTGCCCTGTACTCCCGGGGAACACTCGGAGCTCGCTATCGTACGCAAAATGGTTCACCTCACGTGTACGGCAGAGACGCACAATCATCCGACCTCAGTCGCGCCTTTCCCCGGAGCCCAAACAGGCGCTGGCGGACGGATACGCGACAACAGCGCGGTCGGTCGCGGCGGCATCACTGGCATCGGCGTTGCAGGCTATTTCGTTGGCAATCTTTTCATTCCCGGGTATACCATACCGGGGGAGGTTGTCGGCGCAGATAAGCTTTCAAAGTATGCTTCGCCGCTTGCAATCCTCATCGAGGGCAGTAACGGCGTATCAAGCTATGGCAATGAGTTCGGCGAACCCCTTACCTTGGGCTTCACCCGGACGTTCGGCCAGATTGTCGATATGGAGTGGCAGGAACCGCGGAAGCCGATCCTCTATAGTGGCGGTGTCGGACACCTGTTTGACGAACACCTCGCGAAAGGAGAGGCCTATGAAGGAGTGCTCATTGTGCGTATCGGCGGCCCTGCTTATTCGGTCGGGGTCGGCGGTGGCAGCGCATCGAGCGTAGCAGCTGGAGCAAGTACGGGCGAACTCGATTTCAAATCCGTTCAACGCGGTAACGCGGAGATGGAAAATCGGGCGAACCGGGTCATTCGGGCGTGCGTCGAGATGGGAAAGTTAAATCCCATTCGTAGCATTCATGACCAGGGTGCCGGCGGTCCGAGTAATGTCCTCACGGAGTTGCTCGAACCGCTCGGCGGCGTCATCAACATTCGCAACATCATCTTGGGCGACAAAACAATGTCCGTCCTCGAAATCTGGAGCGCTGAGTTTCAGGAAGGGTATGGCCTCTTGGTCATGCCGCAACATATCGAGCTCTTTAAGTCGGTATGCAAACGCGAGCGGGTCAACTGCGAAGTCCTTGGGGAAATCACCGGCAGCGGCAACGTTGTCGTCGAAGACCCTTTGAACAAACAGACACCCGTTAATCTCAACCTGGAACAGATCCTCACCAATATGCCTCAGAAGACTTTCGAGTCGGTTCGGCAGCCCGTCGGTCTGAAGCCGTTGGCGTTGCCGGATATGACGATAGGCGAAGCCATCGAAGCGGTTTTCAAGCTTCCCGCTGTCGGCTCGAAGGGATACCTGGTGCACAAGGTGGACCGAAGCGTTACGGGTCTCGTCGCGCAGCAGCAATGTTGTGGAATCGCTCAAATCGCGATCAGTGATGTAAGCGTGAATGCTCAAAGCCACTTCGGGCTCACGGGAAGCGCTTCAGCAGTCGGCGAACAGCCAGTGAAGATGCTCATCGATCCAGCAGCCGGGGCGCGTATGGCGGTGGGAGAAATGCTCACCAACATGGCTTCGGCAAAGATCGTCGATATCGGAAGTATTCGGTGTCGTGCAAACTGGATGTGGCCGGCGAAGTTGCCGCACGAAGGCGCACGTCTCTACGATGCTGCGGTTGCCATGGCTGACCTTATGGTCGAGCTTGGCATTGCGGTTGACGGAGGCAAAGACAGCCTTTCAATGGCGGCAACGGTCTCGGATGAGCTGGTAAAGTCACCCGGGAGTTTGGTGGTACTTGGGTACGCACCAGTACGCGATATTACCGGCGGCGTTACACCCGATATCAAGAAGCCGGGGAAGAGCGATCTGTACCTGGTCGACCTCGGGATGGGCAAGGATCGCCTCGGCGGTTCTGCTCTGGCGCAAGCCTTCAACCAGCTCGGCAATGAGTCGCCTGACGTTGATGATCCGAAGCTCCTCAGGAACGCATTCCTGGCGGTGCAGAAGATGATCGGCGAAAAAGCGATTCTCGCCCTGCATGATCGAAGCGATGGCGGCCTCATAACCACTGTCGCTGAGATGTGTATGGCAAGCCGGTGCGGGTTCGCGGTGTATGTGAACTCTGCCGAGACCGCGCTCCAGGAGCTGTTTTCTGAAGAGCTTGGGTTTGTCATGGAGGTATTGCCGGAGTGGGAGCGTCGAGTCTGTGAAATATGCAGTGAGTTCGACATTCCGTTATCGCTTATCGGCACGACTCATTACGACAATGTGTGCGGAGTGGTTGGCACTTCTGCTGCTGGCGACGGGGTCTTGTTCGAGGCATATATCGAAGATTTCCGTCTCTTGTGGGAATCAACAAGCTTTGCAATCGAGAAGCTGCAGATGAACCCTGTGTGCGCCGAAGAAGAATACGACGGACACCGGGTTACGCTCCCCAACATCGACGATGCTCCGTCATATCGGCTTACGTTTACGCCGGAGGAGACTCCTTTCGAGTTGGTCGGTGCGCGTTATAATCCTCGCGTTGCAATATTGCGCGAAGAGGGTACGAACGGCGATCGCGAGATGCAAGCCGCCTGTTTGGCTGCAGGTCTTGCTCCCTGGGATGTCACGATGAGTGATCTTCTGGAAGGCAGGATCAGTCTCGATGGATTCCAGGGCATTATCTTTGCCGGGGGATTCTCCTTCATGGATGTGTTTGAGAGTGCCAAGGGTTGGGCAGGGACGATTCGCTTCAACAAGCAGTTACGCGAAATGTTCGACCGTTTCTACGCTCGCGAGGATACGTTCTCGCTCGGCGTGTGCAACGGATGCCAGCTCATGGCGCTTCTCGGATGGGTTCCGTGGAAGGGTGTCGAGGACGTGAAGCAGCCGAGGTTCATGCATAACACTTCTGGCCGGTTTGAGTCGCGGTGGGCGCAGGTAGAAATCTTACCGAGCCCGTCGATGCTCCTTGCCGGTATGGAGGGTTCGAAGCTTGGCGTCTGGGTCGCGCATGGCGAAGGCCAGCTGGTCTATCCAGACCAGTCAGTGCAACAAGAGGTTACCGAGCGCAAGCTCGCGCCTCTCGCCTATGTCGATCCGTATGGCGACCGGACGGAACAATATCCGTATAACCCGAACGGTTCGCGGGGCGGTGTTACGGCCCTATGTTCTCCGGACGGTCGCCATCTCGCGATGATGCCTCACCCTGAGCGTTGTTTTCGTTTGTGGCAGCAGCCGTGGACACCGCCACAGTGGAGCGATCTTACCGTCTCTCCGTGGCTCCGCATGTTCCAGAATGCCAGAACCTGGTGCATGGAACACCGGAACTAAGGTGTCTTGAAGGTCTTTACCCCTTGCATAGCGATATGCAAGGGGTTCGTTTTTTAAATATATAACCTTTGGCTAGGTCGATTCGATAGAAGCGCCGAGGGATTGGAGGCGGTGGACGATATCTTCGTAGCCGCGATTGATGCTGTAGACATTGCGGAGAGTCGAGCGGCCGCGGGCACCGAGCATCGCGACAAGAAGGATGGTCGCGGGGCGGAGCGCGGGCGGGCAGATGACCTCGGCGGCCTTGAGGCGGGTCGGCCCTTCAATCGAGATACGATGCGGATCATGGAGCGACGTATGTGCGCCGAGACGGTCGAGGTCGGTGTAATAGATAGCGCGCTTCTCATAGACCCAGTCGTGGATGAGGGTAGTGCCGTGAGCGATTGTCGCGATGACAGCAAAGAAGGGGAGATTGTCGATGTTGAGGCCGGGGTAGGGGCGCGCGTGGATCTTCTCGGGGAAGGCGGTCAGCTCGGACGGCTGTATTGAAATATCAGCAAGTTTGGTGATGCCATTTTCAGAAGTGCGTTTGTTCGCGAGAGTAAATCGCAAACCCATCTTCTCGAGAACGAGGAGCTCGACCTCGAGGAATTCAATCGGCGCGGCCGCAATCGTGATGGCGGAGCCAGTCACGATTGCGGCCGCGATGAAGAACATCGCATCGGTCGGATCCTCGGCGACGGTATACGAGACTTCTTTCTTAATATCAGCGACACCGCGTATGGTGAGCGTCGTCGAGCCGATGCCCTCGATACCGATACCGAGTGCGCGCAAGAATCCGCATACCTCCTGCACCTGATAATTTGCCGAAGCGTATTTGATAACTGACGTGCCGGGGATACGTGCGGCCGCGAGGAGGGCATTGATGGTTGCCGTATCACTCGATTCATAGAAGACGACTTCGGCGGGCGTGAGCGCCGTGTGCGAGACGTGGTAGGTGTCGGTGCGCGCCTCGATAGCGACACCGAACTTCTCGAGCGCCATCAGGTGCGGCCGCGCGCTCCGGAGCCCGAGCGTGCAGCCGCCTGATTGCGGCAGATCGAATTCTTTGAAAAGGTGGATCAAAGGGCCGATGAACATGAGGATGCTCCGCGTCTTCATCGCGGCTTCTTGATCGATCGATTCGAGCGAGAGCTTCTCGGGCGGCGTAATCACGACGTCGGTGCCTCGCCACTCGACCGAGACGCCGAGCGAGCGGAGGACCTCGATGAGGCGGTTGACCTCTTCGATGCGGGGCATGTGCTCTAAGGTCGTCGTCCCGCGATTGAGGAGGGATGCGGCCAGGAGGGCGACCGCGCCATTCTTCGACCGCGATGTTTCGACTGTCCCTGAGAGAGATTTCCCGCCCTCGATAATGAAATTCATTTCTCCTTGCATGAGAGGTAGTGTACCATTAGCAGCGATGTCTTTCTTCTCACCAAAGCTCGGTATTGACCTCGGGACGACAAATGTCCTGGTATTCGTTCCCAATAAAGGGGTCGTGATCAATGAGCCGTCGGTGGTCGCAGTAAGTAAGGGCCGCGGCCGTTTGGGGAAGAATAAGATTCTCGCGATTGGCATCGAGGCTAAGAAAATGATTGGCCGCACGCCGGACGACATTATCGCATACCGCCCGATGAAGGACGGCGTCATCGCCGACTATCGCATAACCGAGGCGATGCTCCGCTACTTCATGCGCAAGGCACTTGGTTGGAACCCCTTCAAGCCGACAGTCCTTGTCTCGGTGCCGGCAGGCGTTACCTCGACCGAGAAGCGCGCGGTGATCGAAGCGGCGATTAAGGCGGGCGCGAAGAATGCGTATGTGGTGAAGGAGCCGATCCTCGCAGCAATCGGCGCGGGTATCCCGATCCACGAACCGATGGGGAGGATGGTCGCCGATATCGGCGGCGGTACGATCGATGTCGCAGTGATATCGCTCGGCGGCATCGTCGCCTCGACCTCGGTGAAGTGCGCGGGGAACAGTTTGGATCGGGCGATTGTCGACCATGTGAAGCGGCATCACAATCTCTCGATCGGCGACAAGACCGCCGAAGAGGTGAAGATTAAGATCGGCGCGGCAGTGCCGATAGGTGAAGAGCTTACGATGCCCGTGAAGGGCCGAGATCTTATATCGGGACTCCCGCGCACGGTCGACATCTCGACCAATGACATTGTGCAGGCGATGGCTAGAGAGCTTCGTGAGATGACGCAAGCAGTGCGGAAGGTCTTGCAAGACACGCCGCCCGAGCTTGCTGCCGATATCATCGACAACGGCATCATCCTCACCGGCGGTACCAGCCAGCTCCGCCAGATGCCCGAGCTGATCTACCGCCGTACGGGCGTCGTCGCGAAGCTCGCAAGCGACCCCTACTATTGTGTCGCACGCGGCACCGGCATCGCTCTCAAGCATTTGGATACGTATCAGAAAAGCATCCTCGCGAAGCAATACATATAATAGTTGCGTATGCGGCATCACGCGTTTGGCATCGAGGCGGAGGCAGAAGAGGGGATAGCGATTGCGCATGCATGGATCAAGAAGGAACTCGGAATGCGTATCGAGAACAATCCTGATGTTATCGTCCTGCGCCACGGACTCTTCTCGGTAGAAGACGCGCGGCAAGTCTCTGAGCTCGCCGCGGGAGCGCCGTTTATCGGCGAGCATAAGGTTATTATTATTGCCGCGGCACGTGCGTATCACGAAGCGCAGAACGCGCTTCTCAAGATCTTTGAAGAGCCGCCGCGCGGGACCTATCTCTTCTTGGTGCTCCCCAGTCTTGGCGGCTTGCTCTCAACGCTGCGCTCGCGCATGCACATGCTCGAGCCACATGACGGACATCGTAAACTCGTAATCCCGGAGATAGCTGAGGAGTTCATCAAAGCGACACGCGAGAAGCGCAGCGCGCTCGCGAAGAAGCTTGCGACAGGGCGCGATGAAGACGAACGGCGCGAACATCGCGAAACAGCGATCGCTCTCGTGAACGGCATCGAAGCCGCTGCTTACCATTGTGAAGGTTTAACTCTCACAAAGCATACAGCACTGCTCTCTGAGATTGCGATCTTGCGCGGGTATCTCTACGACCGGGGCGCGCCAGTGAAGATGATTCTCGAGCATCTCGCGATTGTCACGCCGAAAAATCTAGCATAACTTGCCAGGGAAGTCAGACTTCCCTGGCACGTTATGCTATCCACACCTAAACGCATATCAAGACCTGTTCCGAGAGTATACTGTACGCATATTCGCCAATACTCACCATGCTCACCAAACTCTCTCAAGCCTTCAATATCTCAGCGCTCACCACGGCCCTCGTCCTCCTCTTCGGCATCTCCTCGGTCTATGCCTGGACCGTACCGAAACTACCCCCCCCTGACGGGAACGCCTCAGCGCCTATCAACACGAGCGGCACGGCGCAGGCAAAGTCTGGCAACTTCACTTCTACGGGAGCAATCTCCGGTTGGAACCTTATCGCCGCATCCACGTTCCAGATCGCGAGTACCGCTCCTGCCGGCTACGTCCTCACGACGAACGGCACGGGGAAGGCTAGTTGGCTCGCGCCGAGCGGAGGTAATGGAACAAATGTAATAACAGGAAACACATCTGTGATGTCTCTACCAGCATTGTCATCAGGCTCATACACAATTACTGTGTCAGGTACTTAT
>JAHFMM010000008.1 GCA_023264495.1 bacterium
ATAGGTCGAGGGCATCCCCGGCTCGACCTATGGTGAATTCGGCGAAGTGAAATATATCACCGTGCCGGAGGGTAGCGCCTACACGCTCACGATGCATGGGCAGGAGAGCGGGACATTTTCGCTCGATATGCAAGAGAGTGTCGGCGGGGTCATCACAGCGACGAGCACCATCGCGAACGTCCCGGTCTCCTCGACAACGCTCGCGAGCCTCTCGATCTCGGGCGGCATCGACACGGCCTCGCCGCTTACGGTCGATGAGCCGGGCAGTGACACGATCATCATCGCGCCGATGATGGGAGAAGTCGTTACCTATGTACCGCCCGCACCCGTATCAGTAGTTCAAGCGCCAATCGTGCTGTCGCCGGGTAGCATCTCGATACCGATAGTCACACCACGAGTGCCGGTGCCAGTCTTAGATGAAGCAACATCGACCATCGCCTCGTCGGCGACGACAAGCAGGGCAGTAGCCATAGTACGCACAAAAAAGAAGACGATCACCCACACGGCTCTTGTTTCTACGGCGTCATCAACGCCGGAGCTCGCGAATGCCGGAGTCCTGCCGCAGCCGGCAGCGGCATATGCGGCCGTCGCTACGCAGCCGACTTTTACCAAGATCGTCGGAGCAGTCTATAATGGGTTGCATAGCCTTTGGGCCTCTCTAACAAAACTATTTTGGTAATTATGAAATCAAGAATCATACAATTCATTCCGGTCGTGATCTCCATATTTGGAGTTATTTTTGCGAAGGGCAGCTATTGGTGTGTTTATTCAAGCAAATATTGTTATGCAACACTAATTAATCAGATTTACGCGGATTTCACCAACCCACTCTATAATTTCTTAATATTTATTTTCCCAATCGCAATCATCCTCATATTTGTCTCGCGCGAAGTTTTCAATTCTTGGGCCAAGTTTGCTAAGTGGGCATTGCCGATCGCTTTCTTCCTCGTCGCGGGGACGCAGGTGAGCTCGATGGTCCCGATGGACTTCCTCCCGTTCTACCGTGATGATGCGGCTCGGCTTATGGGCGAGACAGTCACAATACTCAGTCTCGTGGTGATTGCTTTTGCTTCCATCCGTGCGCGCTCATATGTTGCGCAAGAGAGCGTCGATGCGCTGCTCAAGGTGAGAGAGCTCGCCGCAGCTTTTGCAGCTTTCACTGCGCTCATCGCCGTCGGTATCTTTTTCTGGGCGTCGACCGCGCAGGTGCAAAGCGCTATCGAGATCTTCCTTCTCGCGGGTGTGATCTCGATAGGAGCGAATCTCTATGCGCTTTATCGCACGCTGCCTTCCCTATATATCACCAAACAGAAGCATCTTCCGCTCGGGAAGGAGCTCGTCGCCGCGCTCGCCCTCCTTTCCCTCAATGCCATCACCTATCTCCTCGTCGGCACGCTCCTCTTCGCGGGCATGAAGACCTAGTCTCCGTGCTGTTGTAAGCCAAGGGAAGCGAATGTGGTATCCTGTCGGCATATGAAAAATGTCATCAAAAATCCGTGGGTTATCGGGGCAGTGGTCGTGATTGCGGGAGTCGCATTACTCGGCTTGTCACATCCAGTCAAAGCACCGGTGGCATCTGATACGAGCGAAATGGCGACCTCGACCAGTACCGCCGCGACTACCACCGGCGCGCTGATTGCCGTCGCACCGAAAGGACCGTTCCCGATCGACACAGCCGACGCCATTACGGTGTGGAGCTTCACCGGCCTCTATGCCGGCAACGCGGCACTTATCAAGCAGTCGACCGATGACATAACGCACCTTACGGGTCTCATTGGGAAGGGGCAGTATGACGACTACGACCTCTTCGAGAGTATCGCAAACGACTACGCGACTATCGGTGATGGCGCGAAGGCGTATGACTATTACAATCGTGCGATCCGCATGCATCCGAAGAAGGGTTTGGGATATGCAAACCTCGGGAATCTGTTGAATCAGCTCCATGCGTATTACACCGCCGCCGATGCATATGCGAAAGCTGTCGCAGTCGAGCCGAGTACGCTTGAGTATCATTTCGAGCGTCTTAACTACCTCACGCGGCAGTTTCCGACCGATGACGCGCGTATTCTCGCGGCGATCGCTGATGCAGCAGCGAACCCATTTGTGGATCTCGCACCTCTATACGCTATCAAAGCTCAATGGCTTGAGAGCCAGCATCGCTACGCTGGGGCCGTAACAGCGTGGCAAAAGGCAAAGACGCTTTCATCGGGGCAGGACACCTCGGCAATCGATGCTGCCATCGCGCGCGATACGGCGAAGCAATAATGAAATATCTCGAGCGCGCCTTTCCGTGGCTCCTTCTCGTCCCCGTCATACTGCCGGTCGTCATTTGGAACGGGCTTATCTTCCCGTATTTGGTTCCGAAGACGCTTTTCTTCTACGCGATAACGTTCATCACTGTCGCCGTATGTATTCTTCTTACCGCATATGGCCGTCCAAGCTTCATCTCGCGTCTTGCGCGGTGGGAAGCGTGGGTGCCAGGAGCGCTTCTAGTGCTTGCCTATATCGCGAGTATTGCCGGGATTGATTTCCATCAGAGCTTTTGGAGCCTCTTCATTCGCGGTGACGGACTCTTGATGCTCACTTGTGCGGTCGCGAGCTTCTATCTCGTCCTGCTTTCGGCTGACGAGAGCTTCTGTAAGCGGCTTGTCTGTTCGGCGGCGATTGTCGGCAGCTTTGTTGCAGTCTACGGCATCGGCGAATGGGTTCTCGGTGGCGGGCGTATCGGGAGCTTGCTCGGGAATGCGGCATTCTTCGCCGATTATCTCGCGCTCTCATTCTTCGCGACGCTCGTCGCAGTGCAGATGCTTCGCGGTAATTGGCGCCGCGCCGCGTCCTGCGGCGCGGCGCTCCAGGTCGTCGCAATTATTCTCACCGCGACCCGCGGTACCATGCTCGCGCTCAGTACCGCACTCATCGCATATATTGCATATCGTGCCATCTTTGGAGAGGGAAGAGGTCGTTCGTGGGCAGCAATAGCGTTGGGTGCCATTGTTATTGGCGGCGGGTTCTTCTTCGCCTTCCGGAGCGAGCTCGCGGCCGTTCCGTTCGAACCGATCGCGCGCATCGCTTCCATCAGTGCGACCGAGGGCGATGTGGCGAGCCGCCTTTTCATCTGGCAGAACATGCTCGGAGAAATAGAGAAGCATTCGTGGCTCGGTGTCGGTGCTGAACACATCGATACGCTCTTCAATCACTTCTACGATCCGACCCAGATTTCTGAGCAGTGGTTCGATCGTTCGCACAATGCCTTCCTCGACTATGCAGCGCAGTACGGCATCGGCGGGCTCCTCCTCTATCTTGCGCTCATCTCTGCTTTCTTCACGACCGCTTTTCGGCTGTGGCGCTCGGGCAAGCAAGGAATAGCTGTCGCCGCTGGCCTCCTCGCGCTCACCTATGCCGCCCAGAATTTCTTCGTCTTCGACACTATTTCATCATTCTGGCTCCTGCTCGCCTTGCTCGCCGGTCTTCTTGTCTTCTCAGGAGGCGAGGAGCAGGGCGAGACGATCCCGTTCTCGCGCTCGGCGGCGTGGGTCGCCGCCGCCGCGCTCCTATTACTTATTATTCCCGTATCAATCAAGCCAGCGCTTGCCGCATATGATCTCGCGCAAGCATATAAGTATCAGCTCATCGACGTTACGCGAGAAGTGAGTTATCTTTCGCACGGCATCGCGCTTAACACATACGGTAATCTCGAATACGGGTATGAAGCGTATGATATGTACGCAAATATCCAAGTCGCACAGCTCACGGGTGATGATCGAGTGAAGGCGTATCAGGCCGCCGCCGCGATCCTCACGGAAAATTTCAATCAGTATGCGTATGATGCGCGTACGGCGATTTATCTGGCGCATGTCCTCTCGCTCGCGCCGGCTGGCACATCGGTCGACTCAGGACTTCTCTCCTCAGCGCTTGAACGAGCAATCACAACGTCTTCGAAGCGTTTCCAGCCGTGGTATATCCTCGCGAACCTGTCGATAAGCCAAGCGAATCAGTATCCGGCCGGGTCGAAGGAGCGCGCCGCCGGCTATGCGGCAGCGCGCGACTTGCTCTCGCGTTACAGTACGCTCGTGTCAGCGCTTGCCGAGCCGCACTTCACGCTCGCCCAGCTTCTCTACGCTTCGGGCGACAAGGCAGGAGCCGCTCTCGAGGCAGAGAAAGGGAGTATCGGCTATACAAGCAATCTCGAGACGGCGAAGCGTGCGGCGGTGTATTATGAGAATGTACTCGATCTTGCTCGCGCAGCCTTCTTTTTGAGCGAGGTGGTGCGATTAGACCCGACCAATACTGCCGCGAAGACTGACCTCGAAAAGATACAATCCTATGAACAATCAAGAAAATAACGATACGCTCATCGAGAAAGAGAAGCGCATGCTTCCATTCTTTGTCGAGTTCGTGAAGTTCTCGATTGAGTTCGTGGTAATCCTTGCTGCCGCCCTCATCACGATGCACGTCGCCTCCGCCGCGATGACACCTTGAGTATTCATATCTATTCTGCTAGGATAGCTCTTGTACGAACCGAAGACAGTGGGTCCCATATTATTGGGGTAATCCGCCAGCTGGCGGACCTGCCGAGGCGGTCCCGCCCGTTTTCAGAAAACGGGCGGGAGAACTCCCTCCTTCATAATTTCGTACGGTAAAACATTATGGCAATATCAAAAGACAAAAAGGTCGCGATTATCGCGAAGCTGCAAGACGCTTTTAAAGAAGCGTCGTCGGTCGCATTCGTCGGCTTCACCAAGCTCACGGTTGCCGACTCGTCGAAGATGCGCAAAGAGCTCGCCAGCGCGGGGGTGAAGTTCTTCGTTGCGAAGAAGACGCTCATCCGCAAGGCGCTCGAAGGGCAGAAGTACGTCGGCCAGCTCCCCGAGCTTCCCGGCGAAGTCGCGATTGCATGGACTGCAGAAGATGTTACGGCACCTTCTCGCGGCGTGTATGAATTCGGCAAGAAGCTGAAAGGCGCGCTCACGCTCCTTGGAGGCGTGTTCGAGAACGCATTTATCGATGCGGCGCAGACGACGGCGATCGCCACGATCCCGCCAGTGCCGGTCCTTCGCGGCATGTTCGTGAACGTTATCAATAGCCCTATCCAAGGGTTGGTGATCGCGCTCGACAAGATCCGAGAGAAGAAGAGTTACTAACCCGTGCATACTAAATAATAGAGAACATATGGCAGATGAAATGAATCCAGAGGTTGCCGCAGCGCCAGAGGTTGTCGTAGAAGCTCCTGTGGTAGCAGAGGCTCCGGCTATGCCCGCAGCAGAGCCAGCACCCGCAGCCGCTCCGGTGCCTGCACCGAGCGAAGTCGAGGTGGAAGTGCCGGCGAAGTTTAAGAAGATCGTTGGAGAGGTTGAGACGATGACTGTCCTCGAGCTCTCAGAGCTCGTGAAGGTCTTCGAGAAGAAGTTCGGCGTGAGCGCCGCAGCGGTCGCTGTCGCTGGTCCGGCAGCCGCAGGGGCAGCCGCAGAAGAAGGGAAGTCGACTGCAGATGTCGAACTTACCGACTCAGGCGCAACCAAGATCGCGGTGATCAAGGTGGTGAAGGAAGCGCTCGCCCTCGGTCTCAAGGAGGCGAAAGATCTCGTCGATGCCGCTCCATCTATGCTGAAGACTGGCATGAAGAAGGAGGATGCCGCCGAGCTCGCGAAGAAGCTGACTGACGCCGGTGCGAAAGTCACCCTTAAATAAATCGTTCTTAAAACACGCCCCCGCCTTCGGCGGGGGCGTGTTTTGCATTTGAGCTGGAAAACGTCTACACTATCGGCATCTATGGAACATCTTGCAAAGATTTTCGGCTCCCCGGCGCGCCTCAAGACCCTCCGACTTTTTCTGTTCAATCAGCAGGCGGGCTTTACTCTTGATGAGGTGGTAAAGCGCACAAAGCTCGCGCCGAGCGTTGCCCGGCGCGAACTCTCTGAGCTTGTCGCGGCAGGCTTGCTGCGCAAGCGCGGTGCTCGTGCCACGGCACGCTTTCAAGTTAATCCGAACTTTGAGCATCTCATACCGCTCGATGTCTTCATCCGCGATACGACCAGTGTCGATCCGCGGCGCATCGCGGCGCTTCTTAAGCGCGCGGGACCGCTGCGCCTCATTGCGCTCTCGGGTTTCTTCACCGGCATTATCGAATCCCAAGTCGATCTGCTTATTGTGGGGGATAAGCTTGATGAGCGCGCTCTTGCGGGCGCAGTCCGTTCCCTTGAGGCAGAACTCGGCCGCGAGATACGCTACGCATCATTTATTACTACCGACTTCCGTTACCGCCTGGGTGTCTACGATCGCCTTCTTAGGGACGTTTTTGATTATCCACACCGTCTTCTCATCGATAAGATAGGGCTCTAAAAATGGTATACTGGCAGGTAGGCACTTGCACACTCTTGTTGCAGGTCATTAGTCATAGTAAATAACGTCATCATCATGGTTTTCACCACTTGGGCGGATGTATTGAGTCAGTCGTTCCAGAATCTCTTCTACGGTCTCGTGTCGTTTATCCCGAACGTCGTCATCGCGATTATCATCTTCATAGTCGGTTGGCTGATTGGAGCTGGTGTCGGACGTGTCGTCGCTCAGATTGTAGATGCGCTCCGGATCGATCAGGCGCTTAAGGCGACTGGTATTGAGCGAGTGCTCTCACGAGCAGGTCTCGGACTTTCCTCGGGGAAGTTTCTCGGTTTTCTCGTGAAGTGGTTCTTCGTTATCGTCTTCTTGCTCGCGTCGCTTGATGTTCTCCATCTCACCGTGGTGAATCTCTTTATAAGCGATGTCGTGCTCGGCTATCTCCCACAGGTTATCGTCGCAGTCCTGATCCTGCTTGTTGCAGCGGTCATCGCTGAGGCGGCGCAGCGCGTTGTCGAGAGTTCGGCACGAGCAGCCGCGCTTGGTTCAGCTGGATTCCTCGGCAAGGTCGCGCTCTATGCGATCTGGGTGTTCGCGCTTCTCGCAGCGCTTGCACAGCTCAATGTCGCAACGGCATTTGTGCAGACCTTGTTCACAGGGATTGTCATTGCCGTATCGCTTGCGGTCGGCCTTTCCTTCGGGCTTGGTGGCCAGGACGCTGCAAAGCGTGCTCTCGAACACTTCAATTCAGAGATCAAGAACTAACGTCTCTCTTGTTCGCACAAGCGCCCCGGCTCTGCCGGGGCGCTTGTGCTATACTTGCTTGGATGAATGGGATGGAAACAGACATCAAAGAATTGAAAGAAGATTCGAAACTCTTGCAGGGAGCGGTCGTCCATCTCGAGCAACGCTTTGACGGCCTTGAAAACCGGATTGATGGAGTAGAAATTCGTTTAGGTAATCTCGAGCAGAAGTTTGATGGTTTCGAGGAGAAGATGGATGAGAGCATTGGTCTTTCGCGCAAGGTACTCACAATTGTCGAGGGTATGGCCGGCAGGGTCGCCGATCTTGAACAAGAGAACAAGATGGGCGCAATTACGCTTCATCGTCACGATATCCAGATTCACGAGCTCGCTCACGCGACAGATACCGCAATCACCGAATAGCCGCCTTATCCGGCCATTCCTATTTTGCGGGGCGCTGTCCTTTCACCTCCATTGTCTTATCGGGGGGGGTGATACCATGCGATTCATATGAACAAAAAACTGATCGGGCTGTTCGCTGCGCTTATCATCATTACCGGTATCGCTGCTCCAGCTCACGCTGCCGGACTCACCTCGTCGCAAGTATCGGCTATCATCGGCCTTCTTCGTTCCTTTGGGGCCGACTCGTCAGTCATCAGTAATGTGCAAGTTGCCCTCGGTGGTACGCCAACAGCCGGAACGAACTCCTGCCACACCTTCGCTACTAATCTCCGTGTTGGTGCAAGCGGATCTGAAGTGACCGCTCTCCAGACAGCTCTCAAAAACGATGGCGAATCAGTCAGCACCACCAACACCTTCGACGATCAGACCGCCTCTGCGGTTACTGGCTTCCAACAGAAGTATGCAAGCACCATTCTCACCCCGAACGGCCTGCAGTATGGGACGGGGTACGTGGGTGCGGCGACGAGAACAAAATTGAATAACTTGTGTGCTGTTGGGCAGCAAACGATAAGTCCTCCCGTGAACACAGTGCTTGCACCGACGGTCAGCTTCACCGCGTCTCCGTCGACAATTACCACAGGTCAGATTGCTATCCTAACTCTCTCTTCCAGTGGTGCGGACAAGTGTATTGTCTCGAATCCGAGTATAGGATCAAGTATCAGTTGGTTACCAAATGATCATGCGAACGTTTCTCCGACGCAAACGACTACATGGACGGCGACATGTACCGGCAGCGGGGGTTCGACTTCACAGAGTGTAACCATAACCGTTCCGACATCGAACGTGTCTGGGCTCACAAGCTCACAAATTCAATCGCTCACCTCACTTCTTTTCTCATTCGGTGCAAGTAATGCGGCGATACAAAATGCGACGGCAGTCTTAGGTGGCGGGGCAGCAATAGCCGTACCATCCTCTGGGCTCACTAGTGCACAAATCCAACAGATTCTCTCACTTCTCTCCTCGTGGGGTGCGACCATTACGACGATAGCAAATGTGAGTACGGTGCTCGGAAGTGGCACAACAGCGCCTACGGCCCCAATTACTACCGTTCCCCAAACAGCAACATTTACTACAAATGGGAATACCGTTGCATCGGGTAACACTCTCACGTTTTCATGGTCTGGAGTAGGCAACTCTGGCAGCCTCATTGTTGATTGTCCATATCAAGTCACGTTTTTTGATGTTACGAATAATAAGAATTTCCAGTGTGGTGATATTACTCGTCCTGTCACAGCGTCTGGTTCGGACACTATCCGGTTCACGAACGCCTACACCTTGCCTATGGAGGCGACATTCCAGCTCGATTATGGAGGAGCTCTTCCACTTACTCAACTCGTGACGGTGTTGCCTGCTGTTGCGGCGACCGCGACCATTACCAGTTCGCTCACTCTTGCTGCAAATACAAAATTCACCATCTCGGGTACGGCCACTATGCCTGAGACAGCAATGACCATAGCAATCTCTGGCGTACCAAACGCAGTTGGAGATACTGTTGGCCCGGCCATAGTTCAAGCAGATGGGACATGGTCGCTCTTCTTTAACTTCGCTCTCCCTGCTGGGTCATATCCAGTCAGGATTAGTAGCGGGACGACAGGAACAGGAACAATCCTTGCTTCGGGGACATTAATCTTCAAGTAGGACGAGGTTTTTACTTAGAATCTAACTTATACTTCAATGCCCAATGAACAATTGCTCACGTATGTTCGCAGTGAACTCGCACGTGGTGTTGATGTGGCGACGCTCACGCAGTCTTTACTTGCTACGGGGTGGAACGTTGAAAACATCAATGCGGTGATGAATGGATTATCTCCCGCACAAAGCGATCAGACTCCCCGACCTCCGGTTGTGCCTGTTGCTCAAGTACGTCAGGAGTATAACGCTCAGCTCTATGCAACCTCGTCGGGTTCGATTACGTCGTTGGTGCAAAACACCGCAGCAGGACTTTTCATCTTTTGCACAACGGTGCTCACGGGAATCTCTGTCTTAGGTGTATGGGATTTCTTTAGCGGAGACGTGATATCAAAGTCTTTCGAGACAATCGGACTCCTCGCCTTCGTCGCTATTGTTGTCATCGCAGCGAGTCATTATGTTGGCGACACGACAAAAGCAGCTATTCCCGTAGCGCCGAATCCTATCTTCCGTACGATTCGTACGATTACCGTCGCAAGCCTCATTGGGTCGGCAATACTGCTCGCTTTCCTCGGTGTGATGTCGATCTGGAATGTCATTAACAACAGCGACATTCTCGGACGGTCTATGTCGTCGCTCGCGATCATCGCACTCTCATCGTTCATCATCATACTCATCTGTCTTGAGCGAGAGCAAACACCACCAAAGAAGAAATAGAGAGTAACTCTCCATACCTCCAGACACCAAGCGCCCCGGCTTTTGCCGGGGCGCTTGCATTTATGTGGTATACTGCTCCTATGAATATGGTTACTATCCCGCAGCGAACCTACAGCGAGCTTCTCAAGCGCCAAGAGCGTACGGATTCGCTCATTGCGAAATTGCAGAAGCAGGTGAGCGTGCTTGTGCAAAATCAGGGTGAGGAATTGCGACCTGAAGTCGCCGCGCGGATCGAACGCCGCTCGCAAGCAATAGATGCCGGGAAGGGGAGATATCTCAAGACCGCTCGCGAAGTGAAAGATTACTTCGCTGCATTGTAACCGCATGGCACAGGCAGCTCGCCATACGCTCGCGGTTGGTCCTGAAGTCGAGCAGATTCTCAAGGCACTTAAAAAGAAGAACCCCGATCTCTTTCGCGAGGTCGAAGCTGGCGTTAACAAGCTTTTGCGAAGCCCTGAATCAGGCAAGCCACTACGGAATATATTGCGTAACTGTCGTCGGATTCATATTGCCAGTTCGTTTGTTTTACTCTACGAGATTAAAGAAATGACCATAATACTTCTCGACTTCGATCACCACGACAAGATCTATAAGAAGAAATAACAAGGACTCAATCTTGTTCTGCCGGGACGCTGTGCTTTCACCCTGATTGCCTTATCAGGGGGGGGTGATACCATGCGATTCATATGAACAAAAAACTGATCGGGCTGTTCGCCGCGCTTATTATGGTTACCGGTATCGCTGCTCCAGCTCACGCTGCCGGACTCACCTCGTCGCAAGTATCGGCTATCATCGGCCTTCTTCGTTCCTTTGGGGCCGACTCGTCAGTCATCAGTAATGTGCAAGTGGCTCTTGGTGGTACTGCAACGAGTGAAAGCAATCAAGCATTTTGCCACACGTTCGGCAATGATTTAACCGTGGGAAGTCGTGGTTCTGATGTCTCCGCGCTCAACCAGGCGCTCGCATCTTCGGGCATCGATATTTCGAACAATGGTGCATCGTTTGATGAGAATGTTGCTGCCGATGTTGTCACATTTCAGACCAAATATGGTATCCGCCAGACCGGTTATGTGGGACCGATGACGCGCGCGAAACTCAACTCACTGTATAAATGCGGATATGTGACCTATTCGCCGATGCCAGTGATAACTTCGACACCTATTGTTACGCCGACACCAACTCCTGTCGAGCCAACGATTTCCACGAGTAATGCGTATACGCTTGTATGGACCGCCGCCTCGGCGACGGCCCCAGCACCAACGATTACTGAGATTTCCTCGAAAGGACAATCAGCAGGATATGTTGTTGCAGGAAAGACGGCATATGTGACTGGTACTGGTCTTGGCAATGGGAAAACACTCATCACTATTGATGGCAATTCGATTCTCACAGCTCCCTCAAGCGATACTCTCGTAACCTTCACAACGCCGACATTTCCAACGTATCCGGCGATGCTGAACGTTTCAGTTACCAATTCCGCGGGTCTGACGAGTAGTACATATTCTCTAACGGTATCTGCTCCTCCAGCACCAACGATTACGATGATCGGTGCTAAAGATCCTAATCCGACAACGGGAGCCGTGCTTATTGCTTGGCAGACTTCAGCCGTGGCGAATGTCAGTCTCGACATGATCTGTACTCCTGGCTCGATAAGCTTCACAACAGATAAGGGTAACGCCCCGACTTGCGAGAAGGGCGGCGTCTGGTATTGGCAGAATCAAAATAATGGTTCCGTTCTCGTCACACCATCGGGTAATACGACTCTGATAACCGTACCACTCACTCTAACGGTGTATAACCCTAATGGCACCCCGACAAATCAGAAACAGACACTATACGTGACGTTCCCACGTATTATTTAGATAGCCATAAAAAGCAAGCGCCCCGGCTTTTGCCGGGGCGCTTGCTTTTTAGTATGCCCTCCTCTATACTCTTAGGACGTGTCTACGAACCGAAAGAACTACACTTTTTTAGGAGCGGATAGGCCGTAAGGCCCGCGCGTGTAAACGCGAAAGAACCGCTTCTGGCGGTTCTTTCGTTTCAAAGGGGACACCGAATCTTTGACATACGAATACGCAAAGGTAATTGAATCCCGCCCTTTCTTCAAGAAAGGGCGGGACAAAGTGCAAACATGTCCAGCACTAAGATTTAGTGCTGGATAAAATTGTGGTATATAGGTCTCCGTACGGGAGACAGTAAGAGTACACGGTGGATGCCTTGGCCTAGGATGGCTATGAAGGACGCGACTAACCTGCGATAAGCTTCGGGGAGGCGGTTTGTAGCCTTTGATCCGGAGGTCTCCGAATGGGGAAACCCTCCAGTGTTGAACTGGAATCCGCGGGGTAACGCCTGCGTGAAGCAAACCCTGGGAAGTGAAACATCTCAGTACCAGGAGGAAAAGAGAACAATATGAGTTGCGTTCTCTTCAAGCGTATGTTCGTTTGAAGGGAACGCAACTCTCGTGATACCCCGAGTAGCGGCGAGCGAAAAGGGAAAAGCCCAAACCAGCGTCTTCGGATGCTGGGGTTGTAAGGTGCGGACATCATACTTGTATGAGAAGAGTTACAAAACGTCTGTATAGCAGAAGCTGTTGGGAAGCAGCGCCCCAGAGGGTAATGGCCCCGTATGTAAAATACAGACGACTCTTGTTCGCATTCTTGAGTAGCTCGAGACACGAATAGCTCGAGTGAATCTGCCGGAACTAACCGGTAAGGCTAAATACATCCTATGACCGATAGTGAACTAGTACCGTGAGGGAAAGGTGAAAAGAACCCCGAGAGGGGAGTGAAATAGAACTGAAACCGTGTACTTACAAGGGGTCGGAGTGGTGAGTTTATTCGAACCATGACGGCATGCCTATTGAAGAATGAGCCGGCGAGTGTATATATCCTGCGTAGCTAAGCCCCTCCGGGGTGGAGCTTTAGGGAAACCGAGTGTGAATAGCGCGATTGTAGGATATATACGACCCGAAGCCAGATGAGCTTGCCATGAGCAGGGTGAAGTTTGTCGAAAGACAAATGGAGGCCCGAACCCGTTGGTCGTACAACGCCTTGGGATGACTTGTGGCAAGGAGTGAAAAGCTAATCGAATCTGGGAATAGCTGGTTCTCTCCGAAACAGCTTTTGGGCTGGCGTCGCAATATGTGTGCGTGGGGGTAGAGCACTGGAAGGGACCGACAGGGAGAAATCTCGCGGCCCCTATCAAACTCCGAATACCACGCACCCGTGCGGCAGTTAGAAGGTGGGGGCGAAGCTCCATCGATCGAGAGGGGAAGAGCCCGGATCGCCAATTAAGGCCCCAAAATCGACACTCAGTACTTTACAAGGAAGTGAGGACTCATTGACAGTGAGGATGTTGGCTTAGAAGCAGCCATCATTTAAAGAAAGCGTAACAGCTCACTCATCGAGAGTCCTTGCGCCGAAGATGATCGGGGTTAAGTGTCGTGCCGAAATTGCGGGTGTGTATTTTCTTTCGAGAAGATACACGCGGTAGGAGAGTGTTCTGTTCGCGCTGAAGCTTAAGGGGTAACCCGTGGTGGAGCGTACAGAAGTAAGAATGCCGGTACAAGTAACCACAATGCGGGTGAGAACCCCGCACGTCGAAAGATCAAGGTTTCCTCAGCTATGGTGATCAACTGAGGGTTAGTCGGGCCTAAGGGGATGGCGAGAGCCGCACCCGATGGACACACGGTTAATATTCCGTGACCGTTTTGGAAGGCGATGGAGTGACGGATCGTTGTATGTGCTGCCGGTTATTGGATTCCGGTCAGTCCTGTGAGGAGGTACGCTAGGCAAATCCGGCGTACGCTACTCCGAGCAGGGGTGCAATTTCCTTCTACGGAGGGAGAGAGAGTGCAAAGCACGGTTCCAAGAAAAACTTCTATGCTTAACTTCCAGAGCGACCGTACCGCAAACCGACACAGGTGATCAGGTCGAGCAGACCAAGACGAACGAGTAAGAGGTCCTCAAGGAACTCGGCAAACAAGCGGCCGTAACTTCGGGATAAGGCCTTCCCGCCTGTTCTTCGGAACAGGCGGGACGCAGTGAAAGTTTTCCCTTCAACTGTTTACCAAAAACACAGCTCCCTGCAAACTCGTAAGAGGACGTATAGGGGGTGACACCTGACCAATGCCGGAAGGTTAACCACGGTGGGTACTATACTTCGGTGTAGTGCTGGACTGTGTAAGCCCCGGTGAATGTCGGCGATAACTATAATCGTCCTAAGGTAGCGTAATTCCTTGTCGGGTAAGTTCCGACGTGCACGAATGGTGTAATGAGAGGGAAACTGTCTCGAGGACTCGCTCGGTGAAAATGCAATTCCGGTGAAGATGCCGGATACCTGTAGTTAGACGAAAAGACCCCAGGAGCTTTACTATAGCTTCGTATTGGCACTGTGGGATTCCTGCGTAGCATAGGTGGGAGACTTTGAAGCATCGGTTTCGGCTGGTGTGGAGTCGCCAATGAAATACCACTCTTGAATTTTGCAGTGTCTAACCTCGCGAGCGCAACTCGCGGGGGACCGTGCGTGGCAGGTAGTTTTGGTGGGGCGCTATCCTCCTAAAGAGTAACGGAGGAGTCTATTAAGGTTCTCTAGTCGCGAATGGAAACCGTGACGATAGTGTAATGGCATAAGAGAGCTTAACTGCAAGGGGGACATCCCGAGCAGATGCGAAAGCAGAGCATAGTGAACCGATGGTACGCCTTAGATGCGGCCAGAGATTAACGGATATAAGTTACCCTGGGGATAACAGGCTAGTTCCGCCCAAGCGTCCATAGCGACGGCGGAGTTCGGCACCTCGATGTCGGCTCACCTTAGCGCGGGGCTGGAGAAGGTCCCAAGCGTATGGCTGTTCGCCATTTAAAAAGGTACGCGAGCTGGGTTCAAACCGTTCAGCATCTGATTCAGCAGAATCACCTACTGGGTCATTCGAAAGAATCGGAGATTGAACGGTTTGAACCCCGAGGCACATGTTAGCTGCGTGGAGACGCAGTGTGAATAAACGACAACTCACGGCGGTCGCATGCAGGAATGTATGCGTTAGCAAATCAACTGATATCGGTGGAATCCTGTAATGCGCAGGACAACACCGAGGGAACCAGAAATGGACCCGTAGAGACTGAATGTTGATGCTCCCACCTGTTAATTAAACAGAGGAGTAAGTTACAGTCCGATCCCCGCAGTAATGCGGGTTAAAACAAGATGCGTGAGACAGGTTGGTCTCCTATCTACTACAGGCGTTGATTCTTGAGGAGGGTTGTCCCTAGTAAGAAATTGCTACTTCAGAGAGAGATCTCTGATGACAACGTGGCTTATAACGGTGGAGTCTACGGTGCTTTTGGTTTTAGAGTTCGTTAGTCCCTCGGTCCAGTGGATAACGAACTCGCTTGAGGACCAGAATGACGCTATGATAATACCGTGGGAAGTCGATCAAGTGTTACCGATACAGAACACGCGTATATCGCGGGCTTCTTGGACGGAGACGGAAGTCTGATGTTCCAATTGAAGAAGCGCGCAGATTCAACCCGTGGAGTGCGCTTTATGGCAACGATATGTCTTTACCAAGACAGTCGTCATGATGCACCGCTCGCATGGATGAAAACGCGACTCAAATGCGGGTATGTTTCGAAACGAAACGATGGGATGACGGAATTGCGCATCAATGGTTTCTCGCAAGTACGAGAGACACTTGAGGCGCTCCAGCCGCATCTTCGATTCAAAAAGAAACAGACAAAACTGCTCATTCAAGCATGTGCCATGCTTGAGAAGCAGACACTCCGCACAATGACGTCGAAAAATATGCGCAAAATTGTCGACCTGCTTCTGCTCATACAGAATGGAAACTATATGAGCAAGAAGCGAAGGACAAAAGAAGATCTCTATCAGATACTTGGTTTGACCCCGTAACGACTTAGGTTGAAAGATACCTAGACTCATAGGTTTGAGGAATCATTTCATAGAAAATGACAGCTCCTATGGGTAAGATGCCACCATCCTAATTCGTAATGCGAGAAGGATGAAGATATAGTCTGCGCTCCTGGAAACAGGGGAACGAAGCGACGAGAGGACCGGGATGAACTGACCTCTGGTCTACCAGCTGTCCTGCCAAGGGCATCGCTGGGTAGCTATGTCGGGTTGCGATAACCGCTGAAAGCATATAAGCGGGAAACGTGCTCCAAGATTAGGAATCGTTATGAGACTCGTGAGAGATGATCACGTTGATAGGCTCTAGATGGAAGCGCCGTGAGGCGTTGAGTCGAGGAGTACTAATATGTCCAGTCTCTCGTGCGGAACTCTGTGTGTCACAATCATGTTTGCACACCTTTGCGTAATTCGTATGAAAGAGTATTGAACATCTCGAGTGTTCAGTTCTGGTGGTTTGGCGGGAGGGTTATACCCGATCTCATTCCGAACTCGGCAGTCAAGCCTCCTAGCGGCGATGGTACTCATCGTAACAGGTGGGGAGAGTAGCTAGCCGCCAGAACTGAATACTTGATACATAGAAAATATTCTCAAGGTTGGGGAGAGTAGCCGATTGAGCGCAATCGCCTACTGGGTAGCCGCCAGAACTGAATACTTGAAGCAAAGCCCCGCGCACGAAGTGCGCGGGGCTTTGCTATACTACCTGCATGTCGTGGGCAGCAGGGAGGCGAACTATTATTGTCGGCATCATTGGTGCCAGTATTCTCGCATTTCTTATTGTTCTCTCAGCAACTATTTTCTCGAAGGCGCCTTCTTGTAGCGATGAAATCCAGAATCAGGGAGAAGCTGGTATCGATTGCGGCGGTCCGTGCCAGTATCTCTGTACGGCAACAGAACAGCCGGCGACTGTCCTGTTCACGAAAGCAATCGTCACCAGCGAGGGGCGTGTCGATATTGTTGCCTCAATCGAGAATAAGAACGCGGTCTCAGCGGCAAAACAAGTCCCCTATGCCGTTACGCTCTATGGAACCGACACAGCTGTTATTCAGAAAGTGACGGGTACGGTCGATCTTCCTCCGGCAACGACCGTGTACGTCTATGTCCCGCGTGTTGCGACCGCGAGTAAGAATTCGGTCGTCCGTGCCTTTCTCACCATTGATCCGAGCGCACCCCATTGGTTTTCGATGGGACAGGACTCCCGCGTGAAGCCATTTGTGTCGAATACGACATTCCGCGGTACTCTCGCGGCTCCCCGCATTGACGCGACTCTTACGAATCCGAGCGCGACGACGCTCAGCGACGTGTCAGCGTTGGTGTTGGTATACGATGCAAACCATGAAGTCATGGCCGCCTCTCAGACCATTGTGCCGCAGGTTCCTCCGCAAGGAGATGCAACAGCCACCTTTACCTGGAATGAGGCATTCGCGCATACGCCGGCAACGATAGAGGTCGTGCCGATTATTCCGCTGCCGTGAATCTCGAGAATCGGTCGCGTTCAAGCAGCTTTGCGTTCCTGGGGACGATCATCCGCCGCTTGGACTGGACACTCTTCCTGCCTGCGGTTACCCTCTCGCTCATAGGTATCCTCACTATGAGTACGTTCGGGCAAGGAGCTTCGCTTGCGTTCCGTCAGATGCTACTTCTCGCAATATCAGTCGTGGTGTATATGGTCATTGCGGCGTTTGATATGCGGTTCATCCGCCGTACTTCGGTCGTGATGGCGCTCTACGGTGTTTCGACACTTCTCCTCGCGGTAGTGCTTGCCGTCCATCCGGTGATGGGCGCGCGCGCCTGGTTCTCGCTCGGTCTCATATCGTTTCAGCCGGCTGACGTTGCAAAGCTGGCGCTCGTAATCGTATTAGCGAAATATCTCTCGCGCCGGCATGTCGAGATCGGCGATTTCCGGCATATCATCGTCTCAGGAATGTATGCCCTGGTGCTGGTCGGCCTTATTGTGATAGAGCCGGATCTTGGGAATGCAATCATTGTGAGCGTCATGTGGTTTGGCATGATGCTGGTCTCGGGCATATCGAAGAAGCATCTCATGTTTATCGGTATTGTCGGTATGATAATCGCATCGGTATTATGGTTTGATGGGCTCAAGCCGTATCAGCGAGCGCGCATCGTCTCATTCGTTAATCCGGCGGGTGATATGCATGGTACCGGGTATAATGCGTATCAAGCGAAGATTGCGGTCGGGAGCGGCGAACTCCTCGGCAAAGGCATCGGCTATGGCACGCAATCGAAACTCCGCTTCCTCCCCGAGTATCAGACCGATTTCATATTTGCCGCTTTCGCCGAAGAGTGGGGCTTTATCGGCATCGTCCTCCTCCTCGCTGTCTATGCGCTTCTGTTTGTTCGAATGGTACACATCGCGCAAGCGGCCGCAACCAACTTTGACGCGTTCTTCACCATCGGAGTATTTTTCCTCCTGATAGCGCATCTGACTATACATGTCGGCATTAGTCTCGGGCTCTTGCCGGTGACAGGCACAACGATACCGTTTATGAGTTCTGGAGGATCACATCTCGTGCTTGAGTTTGCTGCGCTCGGCATCGTTACCTCTCTTGCCCGCTACGGGCGTGGCGTGAGCCGCGATCTCAGCGCCAATGAGTACGAGGGCGGTTAGCGAGCATACAAGGCAAATGTCTCCCTGAGCATCTCTTCTTTTGAGAATGCGGTCCGTACGCGTTCTTGGAGATGCATACCGAGTTTTGTTGCTTGTGATGGATTGTGCATGAGTGCGGCGATGGCCGCCGCAAGCGCAGCTGGATTGCGCGGCGGAACCAGTATGCCGTATGTAGCGTCAGGAATGATCTCAGGAATGCCGCCGACCTGCGTCGCAATGACAGGCACTCCCGCGCACCCCGCTTCAAGAATCACATATCCGAGAGCTTCTGAGCTCGAGGTATGGATGAAGAGGTCGAAGGCCGGAAGAAGAGAAGCGGCGTCTGCGCGAAAGCCGGCGAGCACGACGCGATCGCCGAGATGCAATTCTCGCACAAGCTGTTCGAGCGCGCCGCGCTCGTGACCATCGCCAATAACGACGAGTACAGCTTGCGGCTGTGCCGAGGCGAGGGACGAGAAGGCGATGAGCGCATCGCGGACTCGTTTGGTCGGATTGAGTTCAGAAATCATGCCAATCCAGTATCCGGCTGTCGCTTGCGGCGCGAGCCGGGTGCGCGCTTCAGTGCGAGGATACAGTCGAGGACAGGCAATACCATTGTGGATGGTAGTTATGCGGCGATCAATCGAGGGCCAGGTGCGGACATTTTCGCGTATCGCCTCCGACACGGCGATGGTCTGGTGTGCCAGAAGCATCGTGAGCCAACTGAAGAATCGGATACCGATCTTCGAGAGAGTACTTCGCGGCGCATTGAACTCCCACCCGTGCGCGGTGAAGATGATGTGCGGTACGCGTGCCATGCGTGCGGCAAGCGCGCCAAGACCCCCTGCTTTCGCGCTGTTTACATGTACGATAGTCGGCTGCTCGGAACGGAAGATTCGTATGAGCGAAAAGAGCGGGCCGAAGGTTACGAGATCGCCGATGAATGTCTTCTGCTGGCGCAAGGCGAGGCGCAGGGTACGGATGTTTGCGGCGGCAAGGCGGTCGGTCAAGATACCTTCCTCGCCGACTGCAACGGCGACCATATACCCGTGTTCTTGCGCGGCAACGGCAAGGTCATAGACATACCGCTGGGCGCCGCCCCAGTTCGCTTTTGTGATGACATAGAGTATCTTGGTAGCCATACGGTATAGGATAACCTCAGAAGGTGCTGTGAGGTTATAATACGGTATAAGACTACCATAATGATTACCGGACGCCGACAAATATACCTCCTCTTTGTAGGCGACTGCATCGCGCTTGCAGCATCGCTGTATCTCACGCTGTGGTTGCGTTTTGGGACGGTACCGACCATAACGACACTCGCGCCTTACGAGTTGCCGTTTCTCATCCTCTTCATCGTATGGACGCTTGTGTTCTATAGCGCGGGGTTATACGGCAAACGCGCCGCGCTTCTCCCAAGCCAGTTACCGGATGTGCTGTTTAAGACACAGCTCTTCAACATACTTCTTGCGGCAATCTTCTTCTTCCTCTTGCCATCATTCGGTATTGCACCGAAGACAATCCTCGCGCTATATCTCATAATATCCTTCGGGTTGCTGTATATATGGCGTCTCACCCTCTATCCCTTTCTCTCACGACGGCGTTCTCGCGAGCAGGCGATACTCCTCGTTCAAGGACCAGAAGCGGATGAGCTGTATGCCGAGGTGAACAATAATCCGCGCTACGGTATCGAGTTCTGCGCACGCGAACCAGGACACAGTCATGCGAATATACGTATCACTGACGCTCCGGCAATTCCATCTCCGGCAGAACACAATGCTTCTTACGCGGCCGGGCAGACAATCTCCTTTGAGGAGATGTATGAAGAGGTGTTTGATCGCATCCCACTCTCGCGGCTCGCACAAAGCTGGTTCGGCGATAATGTGGCGAAGAGCGACACGATAGGGTATGTGATTGCGAAACGCGCATTCGATATCGTTGGCGGCATCCTGATGGTAATGGTTACGATCATCCTGATACCTTTTGTGTGTATTGCGAATCGGATTGAAGGTTCCGGTCCTCTTTTCTTACAGCAAGAACGCCTTGGGCGACATGGCGAACGAGTGATCGTGTATAAGTTCCGAAGCATGCAGAAGGACATACCTGCTTCGGGGGAATGGACGCACGAAGGAGAGAATCGCGTTACGCGTGTCGGCGCATTCTTGCGCAAGACATCGCTCGACGAGTTCCCGCAGGGCATTAACGTATTGAAAGGCGAAATCTCCCTCATCGGCCCGCGGAGCGATATCCGCGGCCTCGGCGAACGTCTTGCAGAAGCGCTGCCGTATTACAATGAGCGCTATCGAGTAACGCCGGGCATCACAGGGTGGGCGCAGATCAATCAGCAGTATGAACAGGGGAATGTGAGTCCGCAATCTGTTGCAGAGACGCGAATGCGGCTCGCGTACGACTTCTATTACCTCAAGCACCGTTCATTTGGCCTTGATCTCATCATCGCTCTTAAGACGATAAAGAAAATGTTCTTCCGAGTAAGCGTTTGGTAGGGTATGCTGTGGCTATGACAAAGAAGCATACGATACTTATCACTGGTGCAGCCGGATATATCGGCGGCATGCTCGTCGAGCAGTTTGCGAAGCGGGCAGATGTCGAGCGGATTATCGGTATCGATAAGGAACTTATGCCTGAGGAATACAGGACTGAACAAAAGCTCTCATATCTTAATGTGAATACGGCGGATGATTGGAAAGAGCAGGTACGTTCCTATGCTCCCGATGTCGTCATTCACACCGCGTGGCAGATCCGAGAACTCTATAACGATCGGGCTACCGAGTGGAAGTGGAACGTGGACGGCTCAGATACCGTATTTGATTTTTCATTTGCCGAGCCGTCAGTCGAACGAGTAATTCATTTCTCGACAGTTGCCTCGTATGGTGCCTTCCCCTCGAACACTCTTGAACATCGATATATCGAAGATGAGCCTTTCCGTACGACAGACTATCTCTATGCTGAAGAAAAACGCATTGCAGAAGAGCATCTGAAAGAAAAGTATGAGAAGAGCGATATGCGCGTAGCGGTTGCTGTGGTGCGGCCTGCGGCTATCACTGGCCCGCGCGGGCGATTCATGCGGATCCGCTTCGGACTGCAAGCATCACTCTCAGGTTCTTTGAAAGGGCAAGGATCGCTCTTATATGAGCTCATCTCGCTTTGGGTCTCGTGGGTGCCGACAACGCCGAAATGGTTGCGGCAGTATATTCACGAAGATGATGTGGTCGGCATCGTCGAACGTCTTGCTTTTGGCGAAGCGGTCAAAGGGTATGCCGTGTTTAATATTTGCCCGCCGGGAGATGTGGTGCTAGGACCGGATATGGCAAGGGCAGTGGGGAAACGGCAATTGCCGATTTACCCATGGATGGTACGGCTCGCATTCTTCTGGGTATGGCACTTTACGCGCGGACGGATACCGACCGCGCCGGGGAGCTGGAAGGGGTACTCCTACCCGATTGCGGTTGACGGGTCGAAGGTGACGAGAGAGCTCGGATATGCATACCAGTATGCCGGCCCTGACGCATTTCGCTACACCGATGGCGCGTATGAGTCGTTTGTTCCTGAAGAACAGCGACGACACAAGCAATGATTATTGACGGACGCGCCATCGCCCGAGAGATCCTCATCGAGGTGAAGGATCGCGCCGCACGCCTCCCCCAATCACCTTCATTTCTGGCGATTGCCGTCGCGCCGCTCCCGGCAACTGAGTCGTATCTGAAGATGAAGCGCGAACAAGCAGCTTCAGTCGGCATCCGTATGAATGTCCATGTCCTTGATCATGTGACGACCGATGAGCTTGTCGTACTTCTCGGACAGGTGCACGAAGATGCGGTCATTGTGCAGCTTCCGATGCCAGATGCTATTGATATGCATACCGTTCTCGATGCTATCCCAGCAAATAAAGACGCCGATGTGCTTGCAACAAGCACGCGCACGGCGGGAGTGCTCACACACCCAGTTGCTGCCGCCGTGCATGAGGTGCTCGCGCGTGCTCACATCAATCCGCGCGGTAAGCGCGTGACGGTCGTGGGGAAGGGGTGGCTCGTCGGTGCTCCTGTTGCCGCGTGGCTCCAATCAGTCGATACGAAGGTTACGGTGGTGACAAAAGACGAGGGCAATCTTGCTGATGCATTGAAAGATGCAGAAATTATTGTCTCGGGCGCGGGCATTGCTGGGCTTGTTACGAAAGAGATGATTACGCCCGGTGCCATTGTTGTCGATGTCGGTACGAGCGAGCTTGGCGGCTCAATGAAAGGCGATGTTGCTCCTGACGTCGCCGATATCGCATCGGTCTTCACTCCTGTCCCCGGCGGTGTCGGCCCGATCACGGTTGCCTGCCTCCTCCGCAATGTCGTTACTCTTGTCGAATGCCAACGAAACTGAATTTCGCTTTTATATAATTCGGGAAATAATTTGCGACTCGATGATGAAGTAATATTCATTCTCAATTGAGTGAACAGCGATTGTTTGGAAGTTTATGGTCCGCACGGCTTACCGTATGCGGACCGTTTTTTACAATAAGTAGAGAAGTATGACAAGGTCTTCGCTTTTTTGGAAGAAAGATTTATACTC
>JAHFMM010000009.1 GCA_023264495.1 bacterium
ATCGAATCTGTTGTCGGAACGAAAAAAATAAAGTTTTCCCCCACTTAAACCAGCAAATCTTACTTGGGAATCTTTCCCCTCAAAGCTTAATACGTCTCTCCAATTTTTCGGAAACCAATTTTGATGTAGATTGAGGCAGACCCAATCTCCTTTTTTTAGGTTAAGAGCATCTATCGTCCTCGCAATCTTATCAATCTGACTTCGCATCTCAGGAGATTTCATCATGACGTCGTGAGTAGTTCTTTTTTGTTCTTCTGTTGGTAACAAATTATCTTTCTCCCCACTATCTCCAACAACATACTCTGCCCCTCCCTCCAAAAGCCCAGCATCAGAAATGGTGCGGGACTTCTCGAGCTCTGCGATCTTCGCGCGTTCTTCTTCAGAATACTTCTTAGGGCCTTCGGTGCTCATAGTAGTGCAGGTGAGTTTCTAATGCTCAGAGTCTACCCCCCCGCACAGTCTCGTCAACCGCCTGTATCGGAAAACTAGGACATCGGATGTCCTAGTTTTCCGGGTATTCGAGATGCATACTCTCGCTTGCGATATCTGCGGTACTGATTATGTCTCTTATAGTTTGCTCTTGCGCTTCGCGTGAGCCGAGAGTGTTCGCGAGAAACTCTCGCTCTACCACTGAGGGAAAATTATGTGCTCCACTATGATCGAGGTAGCTGCTCCAGCGATATGCGGCGAGATGATCCAATGCCTTCTGTACATCTGACACGCGCCCTTCTCGCCACTCGGGCATTATGTAATCAAGCGGATTGAGATGAATGTAAAATGGGATGTATAAGAAATGCCCAGTGCGCTCGATACGCACCTTCCGATGTTTCCCTTGCCAGAGAGAACCGGAGCGCTCGTATTTCTCGTTGAAATATTTTGTATACCCCATGTTGAGCTTCTTCATGAAGAGCGATATGCCGCCCTCGACGAGCTCCGTGAGAAGTAGGTGATAATGATTCTTCATCAGGCAAAACGCGTGGATGTCGACCAAGCATTCCCGTTCGCGTATCGCTTCGTGCCGTCCGGGGAGGATGAAGTTCGGCGTGGGATTTGTGTCATTGAAGACGTACAAATCATGGATAAAACGCACGCGATCTTCGTCATCCATAACGACATCTCTCTTATCAACTCCGCGCCCTGTGATATGCCAAAACTCTGTATCCATACTTCCCATCATCTTATCAAAAACTAGGACATCCGATGTCCTAGTTTTATTTCGCCACGGCAACGGCTTCGTCGAACTTGACGGAGAGGAGTTTGGAGACGCCGTCGTTCCCCATCGTAATGCCATACAAGATGCTTGCGCGAGACATCGTCTCGCGGTTGTGAGTGATGACGATGAGCTGCGATTTCTTCGCGAGGTTCTCGATCATATCGCCATAGCGGCGTGAGTTAGCCTCGTCGAGCGCCGCATCGGTCTCGTCTAGTATCAAGAAAGGCGGCGGATTCACCTGACTCATCGCGAAGATAAGCGCAATCGAGGTGAGCGCGCGTTCGCCGCCCGAGAGCTGCATGAGCGAGCGGACTTTCTTCTTCGGCAGGCTCACGACAATCTCGATGCCCGGACGCTTCACATCCACCACCTCGCTCGCGCCGATATCTTCTCCCAGTTCTTCATCTTCTGATTCTTCCTCTGCTTCAAGCGTGAGCCGCGCGCTCCCTCCGCCGAACATGAGACTGAAGTATTCGCTGAACGAGGTATTTACCTGTGCAAGCCCGTCAGAAAAATGTTTCCCGAGCTCGGTATCAAGATCGGTAATAAGTGCCGCAAGACCTGCTGACGACTTCGAGAGGTCATCGAGCTCGGTCGCGAGAAATGTTTCGCGCTCTTTCACCTCTTTGTGCTCTTGGCGAATATCCTCGCCGGTACCGCCAGCCTCTTCGAGGCGAATCATGGCGCGCTCGATGGTATGTTTGCGCTCTTCTTGCGTGTGCCGATCTTCGTCTGGCATGCGCATAAGCGGCTTGTAGGAAAGAGTGTTCATGCCGGCAAGCGCAGCCGCCTCTGCTTTTGTCCGATCGAGCGCCTCAGTGAGAAAGACGAGTTCGCGAGCGCGTGCTTCATTTGCAGTCAGCGCATTCTCTTCATGCGCTTTCGTTTGTGCAAGATCGAGAATCTTGCGGCGCAACTCACGACCGGTCTCGTCATGCGCCGTGAGCGCTTCGCGGGCGCGCGCAAGTGTCGCGCGAGCGTTCTCAAGCGTCTCCGAGAGCTTCTCATCCTTCGCGAAGAGTTCCGTGCGCTCGTTCTCAAGCGCATAGACTGTATCCTCCTCTTCATCCATGAGATCATCGGCGGGAGAAACGAAGCGGTCGACAAACGCCTTCACCATCTCAGCGACTGCCGAGAGCGCCGCGCGTACCGCCTCAGGCGATTTCGCTTCGAGCGCCTGTTTCCCCGCCTCGCGCGCGAGCGCAAGGAGCTCTTCGCGCGGCACCTTTGCATACGGTTCGCGCGCCGTCTTCGAGCTCCGTTCCTTCGTGGCGGCAAGCGCTCCCTCGACCCGGCCGATCTCGCGCGCGAGCGTCCCGCGCTCGCTGCTGAGTTTCTCGATTTCGCGCTCAGTGGCGCGCACCACATCGAGCCGCTTCACTCCCTCGGCATCGGTCGTGGCGCGTTCCTCAATACGAGCAAGTTCATCCGCCGCGACCGCGAGGCGGCCGATAGCCGCCTGCTTCTCTGTCGCGTGCTTCACCTTCTCTTCGGCAAGGTAGTTGTCCTCAATCGCGAAGTAGATGTGTGCGAGTTCGACGAGTTCCGCGCGCAAACTGTCAGCACGCTCGAGCTTCTTTACCTGACCCTCAAGAAAGCGGAGATGTGGCGCGAGCTCGCGGCGAAGCGAGTTTATCTGCGCTATATTTTCTTCGGTCTTCTCGAGCTTACGAGATGCTTCTTGCTTCTTGAATTCAAACATCTTGAGACCCAGAGCATCTTCAAGCATCGCGCGGCGATCGCGCGGCGATGCAAGCAATATCCGATCCGCCTCTCCCTGCGAGATGATATGATGCCCTGTCTCGCCGATATTCGCGCTCGCGAGGAGCTCGACCACGTCGCGCAAACGCACGCGCGAGCCATTGATCGAATACTCGCTCGTCCCATCCCTAAAGACAGCGCGTTCGATAGCTACCTCATCAAAATCGATTTTGAACATGCGGCGCGCATTGTCGAAGACGATCACCACTGCCGCACGATTCGCGCGCGGTGCCTGATGCGAGCCGCCCCAGATGAGATCCTCAGCGCGCTTGCCGCGCATGCTCTTCATCGATTGCTCGCCAAGGGCGAAACGGAACGCCTCGGCGACATTGCTCTTGCCCGATCCGTTCGGGCCGACAATCGCAGTCGTAGACGCAGTAAACTCCAATGTCGTCTTCTTGGCGAACGACTTAAACCCGACGATTTCCAATCGCTTCAGCATTGCTAATTATTGTACCAAACTAATTACCACTGCATCTTCTCGAGTCCTGCGTGGGCGGCGGATTGCTCGGCCTCCTGCTTGCTCTGCCCTTCGCCCCGAGCAATCTCATCAGCGCCAACAAAGACACCGACCGTGAAGACTTTTGCATGATCGGGACCGACTTCAGAGAGCGTTTCATAGACGGGAGTAATCCCCCGCTTCTCTTGCGCTCTCTCTTGAAAGCGGCTCTTCGCATCTTGATAGGAGCGCTTCGCGATTACGGTATCAATCTTGCCATACAGATGCTTCGCCGCAAACGCTTCTGCGGCCGCATATCCTTGGTCGAGATAGATCGCGCCAATAACAGCCTCAAGGGCATCGGCGAGGATCACCTCGCGCGCGCGCCCCGTATCTTTTGCTTCGCCCTTTGAAAGGAGAAGATAGTCGCTCATGCCAAGCGCCTGAGCGCTCTCAGCAAGCGAGACAGTGTTTACGAGCGCGGCACGATACGCGGTCAAGTCGCCCTCAGCCGCTGCGGGGAATTTCTTAAATAAGAAATCGGTCACCGCGAGTTCGAGCACGGCATCACCGAGGAATTCGAGTCGTTCGTTATGGGCGCCCGCATATTCACGGTGTTCGTTAAGATAAGAACGATGCGTAAACGCCTCGACAAGGAGATCGAGATTCTTAAAAGAGAGGCCGATTTGATCGGCAAAAATGGTTATATCAGGCATGAGAACCCACTCGCTGCCCTATAGACGCACTCGAATGATCGAGAATCTTCTGGACAGCCTGAGTCACGATAGGGAGCATATCATCATAAAAATTAAGGTCAATGACATCCTGAAGACGGAACCACTTTGCATCGTCAAGCCCGCCGCTCTTCTTGAGAGTAATCGGCTCGAAAGTGCTTGACGCGAGGAAGAACCACACATGCTTCCGCACCTTCCCCTTCTCAGGGTGCGAGGCGACGTATTCATTCTCGCCGACATGGCTCTCGACGCGCGCATCGAGCCCGAGTTCTTCCTTGATCACGCGCGTGACGCCAGCCTCTGGTGTCGCATCGGCTTCGATATGCCCTTTCGAGAGCGTCCAATGCCCGAAGACGTCGTGCACGAGCGCGAGATAGTATTGCCCATCATGCTTCGCATAGACAATCGCGCCGCCCATCTTCTCGATTGAAAGTTCTTCGCGTTTAACCTTCTTCGTTCCCTTTTCGTCCTTGCCGGGTTCGCCGAGCTCCTTATAGACCGCGCCGAGGACGCCGTTCACGAAACGACCCGATGAGTCGCCGCCGAAAGTCTTGGCAAGTTCTATTGCCTCATTGATAGCTACTTTCGCCGGTACTTGCGTGCGGTCAGCAAAGAGGAGCTCGTAGAGCCCGAGGCGGAGGATATTCCGATCGACAGGAGCAATGCGCTCAAGCGGCCACTCGGGAGCAGCTTTCTCGAGAATAAGATCGATATCGCCTTTCTTAGCGAGAACGCCCGTGAGCAGTTGGTCCATAAACGGGCGGTCGATATCATCGCCGCCAAACTCAGCGACATTGCGTTCGAGAATTGCCGGCGCTTCGCTCTCAGGCGCGTGCGTCGTGTCCCACTCGAAGAGTGTCTGCAAGACAACAGAACGTGCAAGGTGTCGGTTCGCCATACAAAGATCTATGTAGTGGGTAGTATAGCAGACAACGCGGCCGCGCAAGCGCGGCCGCGTGGATTACGCATGAAAAATGATTATGCTTTTTCTCCTGTCGCACTCTTGTTTGGGCGACCGCCAGTCGCAACCTTTCCGGCAACTCCTTCTGCTGCCTTCGCTCCTGCATTCGAGTGTTTGGCATGCGCATGTTCATGCGCATGCACGGCAACAGGCGCTGTCGAAGTACCTTTGACCTTATCCTTCGCAACGCGTACGGCACGTGCCGGAGCAATCTGTTTCCCTCGGTATAGACCAGTCGCCTCGTCGATACGATGCGGCAATCGTGACGTACCGGTCTTCGTATCGGTAATGATGTTGGTATTCTTCAGCGCGTGGTGCGAACGGCGGTTGCCGGTGTGCCCACGGGTGTGACGCATGCGGATTGACATATCCCCCAACCCTATCATACGCCCTATAAAAAATCAAAAGCGCCGTCACAAGGACGGCGCTTCACGGTATTGCAATGCGGCATTAGGCCGCAAGTGGCAGATGCATCTGCTTCTCGGTTATGATGCTGAGGATCTTTTTTTCCATCTTCTCGGACGATCTCGTGTACGGGACATAGTCCTGACATTCAAAATCGCCAACAGTTTTTGGACACGCTCTTTCTACCTGCCACTTACAGAAGTGGCATGGGGCAGTAGTTATCCCAGCTCCTTCGAGCAATTCCCGGACAAAAGAGAGCTTGTTCATATTCTGAACGAAGTTCTCATCCGCAACTGTCTGCTGATGAGCTACTGCCCTTTTACCTCTTACGCTTGTTACGCTGACCATATTCCGTCTCCCAAAAACAACATTCATGCCCCTTGCCCATGAGACCCCCCATGGATGGCACAAGCGAACAATCTACCACGATTCTATCTAGTCCGCAAGGTGCACGAAAGACCGACGGTGGATAACCGAAAGGCCGTGTTTAAGAAGCATGTCGTAGTGCAAACGCGTCCCGTAGCCCTTGTGTCGCTCGAAACCATACGCTGGGTACTCCTTAGCGAGAGCGAGCATGAGCCGGTCGCGAGCAACCTTAGCCGCGATTGAAGCGAGGGAGATTATCGGCACCAGAGCATCGCCGCCGATGATGGTCTCCTGAGCGTACTCGATCGGTGCCTTGAGCGATCCGTCGAGCAGAATGTGAAAGTCAGACTTACACAAGCTTGTGAGAGTCTGACTTTCACATTCCACGAGCTTGTCCACGCCGCGCGCGAGAGCGCGCCGCACCGCCGGCACAATCCCCTCCCTATCTATCATCTCTGCATCCTCAAGCTCGACCGTAAAGCGGATATCGCCGCGCGCGGCGCGCTCCTCAAGCATCGTGTAAATCGCCGCGCGCTTCTTCTCGGAGAGCTTTTTTGAGTCGGCAACGCCCGGGAACGCACGAGCGACATCAAACCCTTCAGGCACCATAATCACTCCCACGGCTACCGGCCCCGCCAAAGGGCCGCGCCCTGCCTCATCCACCCCGAGAGTAAATCGCATGAGAAAAGTATATACTGAAGCGTATGTCCTCGCGATTCATCCATCTCCATACCCACTCGCACTACACCTTCCTCCAGGCGCTCCCGAAGATCGACGAGCTTGTCGAAAAAGCTAAAGAGGAGGGTATGGATGCTCTCGCTCTCACTGACTCGGGTAATATGCACGGAGCAATCGAATTTTATAAATCAGCAACTAAAGCCGGTATCAAGCCTATCCTCGGTGTCGATGCCTACCTTGCTCCGCGTTCCCGCTTCGAGAAGGATGCGAATATCGACATGAAGCGTTCGCGCATCGTACTCCTCGCAGAAAATAACGAAGGGTATACGAATCTCCTCGCGCTCGTGACGAAATCATGGACCGAGGGATTCTTCGAGCGGCCGCGTCTCGACAAAGAGCTCTTGCGTACGCATGCTTCTGGCATCATCGCCATTCTCCCCTCTTTCTCGGGCGACATTGTCCAACTTCTGCGTGCTGGCGACATGCATGGTGCGGCGGCAGCAATCGCTGAGTACAAGACTATCTTCGGAGCTGAGAATCTCTTTCTTGAGATCACCCGCCATCCGGGCGTTGACGGGCATGAGGCGCTTATGCAACAAATCATTACTCTCGCACGCGATAATGACGCAGCGCTCGTCGCCCAACACGACGTGTATTATCTCAATCCCGATGACCGCGAAGCGACCGAGATCCTGCGCCGCATCCAGCAGGGCGGGCGCGGCAGGAACGAGCAAGAGGATTTCTCCTTCATCAGCGAGAAGCAGGCGCTCGCCTCATTCAAGGATCTTCCTGACGCTATCGACAATACGCGGAAGATTGCCGACCGATGCACCGTCTCTTTCGAGCTTGGGAAATGGACCTTCCCTGTCGTACCTGTGTCGCCCGGCTTCAAGACTCACGATGAAGAGCTGCGCGCGAAGGCGTATGCCGGCATCGCGGCGCGCGGTCTCGGAGAATCAGACGAGGTGACGAAACGTATCGAATATGAGCTCAAGATCATCATCGACAAGGGGTTCGCGGTGTACTACCTTATCGTCGCCGATCTCCTCTCCTTCGCCCGGAGCGCCGGCATCCTCACCACCACGCGCGGCTCGGCAGCCGGCTCGCTGGTCGCCTACCTGGTCGGCATCACCAATGTCAATCCGCTCTTCTATAAGCTCCCGTTCGAGCGATTCCTCAACCCCGAACGTCCGAAAGCGCCGGATATCGACATGGATATGGCCGACGATCGCCGTGATGACATGATCGCGTATACCAAGCGGAAATACGGCGAGGACCATGTCGCCCAGATCGGCACCTTCGGGACCATGATGGCGCGCGCGGCGGTGCGTGACGTGGCACGCGCGCTCGGCCACTCCTACTCGGTCGGCGACCGCATCGCGAAGCTCATCCCGATGGGCTCGCAAGGATTCCCGATGACAATCGAGAAAGCGCTTGAGCTTGAGCCGGACCTGAAGACGCTCTATGACGAAGACGATGAAGCGCGCGAAGTCATCGACCTCGCGAAGCGTATCGAGGGCTGTGTGCGGCATGTTGGCGTCCACGCCGCCGGCGTCGTGGTAGCCCCGACCCCGCTTATCGAATGGGCGCCTGTCCAGCCCGATCCGAAAGGCACCGGCAAACTCATCACGCAATACGACATGTATTCGATTACCGATGAATACGGCGGCGTAGGGCTCCTCAAGTTCGACTTCCTCGGCATCAAGAATCTCGCCATCCTCGCAGATGCTGTCGTGCGCGTGAAGGAGACTCGCGGCATCGCAATCGACATCGAGAATGTCCCTATTGATGACGCGAAGACCTTCGAGATGCTCGCACGCGGCGAGACCGAGGGAACATTCCAATTGAACGGCTCCGGCATGACACGCTGGCTCAAAGAGCTCAAACCGACAACCATCCACGACATCAATGCGATGGTCGCCCTCTATCGCCCCGGCCCGATGGAGACGATCCCGCAATACATTGAACGCAAGAAGAATCCGCGCCTCATCAACTTCATCGACCCGCGGATGAAAGAATATCTCGACTTCTCGTACGGACTCCTCGTGTATCAAGATGATGTGCTCCTCACGGCAATCAAACTTGCCGGTTACTCGTGGCTTGAGGCGGACGCGCTCCGCAAAGCGATGGGCAAGAAAATTCCCGCGGTCATGCAGGCAGAAAAAGATAAATTGCTTAAGGGGTTCGTTGTATACGGCAACCTCTCTACAGAAAAAGCGGAGAAGCTCTGGCATCTCATCGAACCCTTCGCCGCCTACGGCTTTAATAAGGCGCATGCGGCAAGCTACGGCAAGGTCGCCTACCAGACCGCCTATATGAAGGCGAATTATCCGGTCGAATATATGACCGCCATCCTCACCGCCGACTCCGGCGACACCGAGGCTATCGCCACCTTTGTCGCCGAGGCGAAACGCATGCATATTCCCGTCCTCCCGCCAGACGTGAACGAGAGCGGTACCGTGTTTACGGTGATTCGCCGCGATGACGTTCCTGTCGATGGAGCTCCGCAGGGAGATATGCAAAACGGCGCTATTCGTTTCGGACTCTCCTCGATCAAGAACTTCGGCGAGGGTATCTCTGAAGCGATTATCGCCGAACGCACCGCACACGGACCCTTCATTTCCCTCTCCGACTTCCTCTCCCGCGTCGGCTCAAAGAACCTGAACCGCAAATCGCTCGAATCGCTCATCAAATGCGGCGCGCTCGACTCGCTCGCGCCTGACGAAGGCGGACGCGGTACGCTCCTCGAGCATGTCGAGACCCTGCTCGACTTCCACCGCGAAGCGACCGCGATCGCGCCGCAAGACTCGCTCTTCGGCACACTCATCAAGCCGCCGCCGCTCTCGCTTACCCCAAGTGCGCCAACCTCGCTTATCGACAAGCTTGCCTGGGAGAAGGAGCTTCTCGGCATCTATGTGAGCGGCCATCCGCTTGATGCGCACCCAGAGATTACCAAGAAAGCGCACTTCACCATCGCGAAGCTGAAGGAAGAGCCTCAGTCGGGTATGCCGATCATCCTCCCCGTCCTCGTCTCGGTCGTGCGCTCTATCCTCACCAAGAGCGGCGAGAAGATGGCGTTTGTCACGGTCGAAGATGCGACCGATTCAATCGAGGCGGTCATCTTCCCGAAGCTGCTCAAAGAGCATGCGGCGATTGTCGTGCCAGGCAGCTGCCTTGTCGTGAAGGGCAAAGTCTCTATACGAAACGGCGAAACCACGCTCGCGATCGACGAGCTGAAACCGTTATAGCATTGTGCTATACTTGCCAAAATGGACGAACGCGATAATAAGAAACTCGATCATAAGAAGCTCGGTAAAGAGCTCGACTTATTTACCTTTTCGGAATTAGTCGGACCTGGCCTTCCTCTCTGGACACCAAAGGGTACGATTGTCCGGCAAGAACTCGATCGATTTGTCTGGGAACTCCGCTCTCGATATGACTATCAACATGTTACAATCCCACATCTCACAAAACGGAATCTCTATGAGGCTTCGGGACACTGGCAAAAATTTGCAGAAGATCTTTTCAAGGTGAAGTCGCGCGATGAACGTGAGTATGCGTTAAAACCAATGAATTGCCCTCATCATACGCAAATCTTCGCTCGTCGACCCCACTCTTATCGTGAGATGCCCCAGCGCTATGCAGAGACCACAATGGTTTATCGCGATGAACAGTCAGGCGAATTAAATGGTCTCACGCGTGTACTCTCTATCACACAAGATGATAGTCATGTTTTCTGTCGTACAGGACAGATCAAAGAGGAGTTTTTGAAGATTTGGGATATCATCGACACGTTTTATAAGACATTCGGATTCACCGACTTGAAAGTGCGACTTTCATTTCATGATCCGAAAACACCCGAGAAATATCTTGGTACAAGCGAAGTCTGGAAACAAGCGGAAGACGCATTGCGCACTATTGCGCAAGAACGAGGAGCAGATTCTTTCGAAGCGCCTGGTGAAGCTGCTCTCTATGGACCAAAACTCGACTTCCTTGCCACTGATTCGCTTGGCCGCCAACATCAGGTTGCAACGATTCAACTTGATATGAACCTTCCTGAACGATTTGATCTTGTGTGTGTCAATGAAAAAGGTGATCGTGAACGCATTGTCATGATCCATTCGGCAATCATGGGTTCAATCGAACGCTTTACAGCAGTTCTACTTGAACATACTGCAGGAATTCTACCCATCTGGCTCTCGCCGATACAGGCGCGTGTCCTCCCCGTGTCAGAAAAACATCTCGCCTATGCGCAAGCAGTGGCCACGACACTGCGTGCAGCACATATTCGTGCTGATGCTGACGAGGCAAACGAGTCGCTCGGCAAGAAGATCCGTGCCAGCAAAACAGAAAAGATCCCCTACCTCCTGGTAGTCGGTGATGCTGAGATCGAAACAAAGACTGTCTCAGTCGACAGCCGCGACCACGGTAAGCTCGACATCTCTTCTCTCGAAGCCTTCATCGCGCGCACAAACGAGGAGATCCGTTTACGGAAATAATTCGTTCTCAAATTACGCACCGAGAACACTAAGCGCGCGGGTAAGCGCTAGCTTCGCTCCCGTTACCTTATCTGAATAGCTCGAATCGACTGCTGTCGCGAGCGCTCCGATGAGCTTCTCAAGCGTCTGGGTATCGAGACGCGCAGTGAGGCGCGCAAGACTCTCATCACAAGACGATCCATCGATGCGCGAACGGTACACATCGTCAAGTTCGCATGCGACCAGAGTGATGAGATTATCTAGCGCTCCGCCGCCGCGGATGTGTTGACGAAGACCGGCAAAGACTGCCGCCCTATCACCCCCAACAAGCGTTGAAGCAAATTCTCGAACCGACACCTGCGCAATCGGCGCTGAAACTCTAATCTCTTCGATCGGTTCGACATGCTCATAGATCGGTTCAACTGTGTCATATACCGGCTCAGTCATGGGTGCTGGCATCTGAGGTACCGGTTCTGGAGCGGCATAATGCTTGTGCGAAGAGAGTCCATTCACGATATCCTCGATTGAGAGGACTCCATCGCGCGCGAATGACTTGAACCCGTGGTACGACGAATAGTCCGGCACGTCCTGGTGCGTGACGGTCTGCTCGGCAAGTTCGAGTGAGGCAGAGATGTCGGATACTGTTTTCTCTACTGCTTCTCTTGAGGCTTTTATCGTTTCGGATGCGCGAGAAATGAGTCCTCGTACTGTGCGATTAACGACTGGCGCAATCCAGAAGAGCATCGCATACGCGAGCGCTATTGAGAGCACGACGAGAACAACCCAATATACGACTGTGCCGACCGGTCCGAGATCAAGACCTGTGTAGGGGATCTGCGAGAGATAGAGATAGGCGAGCGGTTGAGCGTTGATGTGCGGGAGCGTCGCAAGAATGATGTTAGGCACGCCACCAGCGCCACCACCACCAGCGCCACCACCCGATCCGCCGGCACCGCCGCCGCTTGGAGGCGGGCCTCCTGCCCCGCCGCCGCCACCGCCTCCGCCGCCACCTCCGCCGCTATTGACAGTAACAGTGGCTGTACAAGTCCCTGTGATGCCTATTGAGTTCGTAGCAGTCCCGGTAAAGATTGTATCAGCATTAATTGAGGGTGAGTTCACCGATCCGCCAGCAATTGGAGTTGCCACACCAACACCCTGATCGAGGGTGAATGATGTCGCATTCGTTGTCGCCCATGTGAGAGATGTGCTGCCACCAGCATTTATCGCAGACGGCGACACGGAGAGCGTACAAGTTGGTGACCCTGGCGGAGGTGGTGGCGGAGTCGCTACTGAAATAGTAGTAGCACACGTTGTCTGGCCGCCCGGCCCCGATACCGTCATCGTATAATTTGTCGTTGTGGTAATTGACACTCCTACCGAACCGCCCGCAGGCGAGACTGACCCGATACCGTTATTGATCGAGGCAGAAGTTCCTGCTACGGTCGTCCATGAGAGCGTGCTCGAACCTCCCCCAAGCGGAAGTGATCCCGGGTTTTCAGAAAGCGTACAAGTTGGTATTGGTGATACCACTATTATCGGAACCACCGGGGGTGGAGGGGGCGGTGGCGGTGGTGGTGGCGGTGGCGGAGGGGGTGGTGGTACGGGTATCGAGCAACAGGGCGGTGCAAGCTGTGCAAAGACTTGCGCCGGAGTCGTGAGACCAATCGCAAAAGCAACTCCCATACCTGTCACAATCGTAACAATCAATGTAAAAACTCCGATGATAATCGGATTGTATATTTTTCGAGAAATGTTTTTGTTCATAGTTCTATAAAAGGGGTTTTCTACCACGACGGTTCTGCGAACCGTCGTGGACCCCAAGGTCTCAATGCCATTTCGACATATCGACCTTACCCCACGCTGGCCATTCCTGACCACCATAAGGGACCGTAACGCGCGCCTTGCTGCCCCACGCTTTCGGTTGGACAATCCATGAATCGGATTCTCCCACCCCTCCGCGTGTGACGCAGAGCGCAACGTAACTTGCTCCAGCTTCAACAGGGAGCCGCAATGTTTGCTTCCCTGCATGAGCAGGATACTTCCCCGTATGGAACGGTTCGAAGCCGGTCGGGATGACTGATTTCGGGCCATTCCAATTACAGGTGTCGCACGGCGCGGGAGGCGCAGCGCAATCAGTACCATCGCAGAGCTGCCAGCACGCAGAAGAAGGGAGACGGTTCTTCGCGAGAACCGCAAACCGTACTTCATCTCCAGGTTTGACGGTATATTCCACCGTCACGCATTGTTGCACTTCAAGCAATGGCTCGGGCGCAGTGGCCCACGCCCAGTTGAAGCAGACGAAAGGGAGATACAGTACGTACGTCTTCCCTTCATACTGCACTTTCCAGGAGAGAGCTTTGGCGGTCTCAGCGACCGAACCTTCAGGATACGAATGCCCGTCAGGCGCTTCCGGGACCGGCAAGACAGCCACATCTGCCGGGCCAATACGATGAGTACCCTTCTTCTTCGTGGAACCCGACCACATATCTTCAAGAATCATTCCCGGCGTAAGCCAGGTAATATTCCTTCCGACACAACTGGTCCCAAGCTGCTCCTTGAATGCCTCCTTCACTGCTTTTGGCAGCTTGAAGGCGTCAATCGCAGCCGGCGCTTTTGCGCATGCCTCTTCGAAAGAAGAAGCAAAGGGGGCGACGCCCCACTTGTTCCACGTTGCCGCTTCGGCTTTCGCTGGCAACAGCAAGCAGGTAGTTGCAACAATTGCTGTGACAAGCAGCGTGTATGCTCTTTTCATGACAATCTCCTCGCGTGTGTGCCGCTTTGTGCGGCGATTAATCAAAGATCAGCTTTCTTCTCTCCTTGCGGAGAGTCACTCGACTTCAATCACTAGATCAAAATCGCGTGACTCTCAACAAAATCTGCGGTAACGATGAAGCGGTCGCTCTTCGCGCCGAACGAGTTGCAGGTCGCGAGCGTGAGGACGCGTCCTTCGGTAATCAGGGAGATTCCCGCATCGCTCGCAGCGCTCTCCTTTTCCATCGTCCGGACCCGATAGGTATATACCGTCGTGTCCGAAGCGACCGTGATCGTGTCGCCCGCGACAAGCTTCTGGATGCCGTTGAAGGTCTTGTACGCCTGGTTCCCCACGATTGGCAAATAACTCGAATGGCCGAAGAGGACGACATTTCCCTTCTCTCCGAGCTTCGCCGATGTCGGGTATCGGACAGCCCCCTTCAAAAGATAGGTATCGAGTGTCTCGATGTTCGTCGTTGTCGGGTTCGCAATCGTTGTGGCAAGCCCGATCTTCGCGATCTCGATGCGCACAGGCTCTTCTGCGCTCACTGCGGAGACAGCGCTTGTCGCGACAACGGGGCTTGCCACAAGTACGACCGTCGGGACAGTCCGGACGCTCGGCAAGAGATTGAATATCGCAAGCATCGATGCTCCTGTAAGGAATACGGCAAACGAAACCGCGAGGAAGGTCCACTTCCTCTCATACGCTCGCTTGCTAGCTCCCGCAAGCGATATTGCATAGGCAGCAATCCGTGTCATATCTTCTTGCTTATTAGTACACCATCGTTACGACTCTGTCAAGTTCCCGGTGCTTGACAGAAAAATAGCAGTATGTTATATATATTCGCATATGAATATGCCTGCTATGAACATCCCCGCTCGCCAGACGGCCGTCAATGGCCTTGCGATGGTCGGTTTCGTTGCGCTTATCGCGACCGGCATGTGGCTCGCCGTCTATTCGGCACAGTATATCCCGTCAGTGGTCGGCCGTGTCGGCACAGCTGCGGTCTACTTGAGCTCATTCTTCGTCCCCTCTTCAGAGGAGGCTTCGCTCTCGGTCGTCCCGACTGCGTCAACAACGATTCCGTTTGGAGACACTGGTGCGATAGCGACCTCGACCATGTCGACATCAAGCACATCTATTATGCCAACAACTCCGGTAGTAACTCCTGCAAAGCCAACAACCACAGTTCCAGGGAAAACTTCGACGAGCACGCTCCAGATCAGCGGTGTGTCGGTCACACCGGGCGTCCCCGCTCTCCCTGATCTCAAGACAACCATCACCGCCGTTGGCTATCTCGCGACCTCATCAGCTGAATCGTTCGTCGCCTCCTCGACCGTCCCTACAGGCGACCGCCCTGCTATCCGCTTCACGATCAAGAATATCGGCACGAAGGCGACCGACACGTGGCGCTTCAGCGCAAGCATCCCGACCCAGAACTCGTATGTGTATGCATCACCCGATCAGCAGTCCCTCGCTCCGGGCGACAGTATCGACTACGCGCTCGGCTTCGACAGTGCAACGGCCGGCTCCAACAAGATCATCTCGGTTACTGCTGATTTCGAGAATCTCATCACCGAATCGGATGAGCATAACAACGCCGCTTCGACGACCATCACCATCCTCGGGAGCTAAGAGCGGAGCCGTCAGGGAACCAACTTCAGAATATCTTCTAGCGGCGCCCAAGCTGTGCAGACTGTCGTGTCTCCAGCGCCGTAGTAGAGATGGAGCATATCTCCTCGTACAATCGCTCCGGGACAGAACGTAACCTGTGGCATGATGTTTTCTTCACGGGCTTTTGTATAAAACATCTTAAGTTCGTCATCGTTCATTTTCTTCATGGTGTTGATGCCGCCGGTTATGACATCGATAAGCGCATCGCCGATCTCATACTCTTCGCGCGGGCCGAAAATCGGTTCCTCGCAACGATACACGATGCGCGAAGGATCCTCATGATCGAGTATGACGAAACCGAGCTGATACCGGAACGCCTCGTCGATACCATGATAGAGGACGAGCCATCCTTTTTCGGTAAGGATAGGCGGCGGCCCCGTTTCTACGAATGTGTTGTCGAAATACTGCGTGCCATTCCGCGGAGTAATGAGAGGCGTCGGGTGCGCATGAAAACGTCTACCCTCTTCTGACGTGGCGAGCCATATATAATATTCGCCGAAGAGCATATTGTATTCACCGCCTATCTTCTGAGGGAAGAATGCCCCCGACTTCGACCAGTGGGGACCGCGCTTCGACACATGCTTCTCGACCGGCTTCCCGTGCTTCCAGGTCATCATCCGTCCTCCGCTCTTGAAGAAATCGAAATCGGGCAATGCGGTGCCGTGCCGCTCCCACAAGCCTCGCAGATCGCGTGTTGTCGCGGTATGCAGTTGAACATATGTCCCGTCATATGCTGCGAAAGCCATGTAATAGGTATCATCGATCCGGGTTATACGCGGATCCTCAAGACCGCGCCTCTCACTTGCTCCCTCACGCGTCAGCGCTGGCACGGCACTCCACGTGAAGTGTTCGCCATCAAGTGAAGCTGCATGCGCGATACGGGAATGCCAATCCTCCTCTTTCTTTATGACGCGCGGAAACAGATGCACCGTTCCTTCATCATCAAGCGCGGCGCCTGGATTATATACCTTCCACCAGGCGCCTCCAGGTTTCAGAATCGGGTTCAGCGATGAACGTGTAAATATATCTGCCATCACCCCAGTCTACTACACATCGAGGTTCGCGAGTTTGGCGTTCGATTGGATGAATGATTTGCGTGCCGCGACATCAGTACCCATGAGGATATCGAAGATGCGGTCGGCGGCTTCAGCATCGTCAATGCTGACCTGCTTCAAGACGCGGCGCGCCGGGTCCATGGTCGTCTCCCAAAGCTCGCTCGGATTCATCTCGCCCAGACCTTTGTAGCGCTGGACATTGACCTTTGTCGCCTTCTTGGCAACGACTTCTTCTTCGTTCGCTTCCTCATCTCCCTCCAGTGGGTTCTCGACTATGTCAGACGGAGCCGCTCCCAGTTCCCTCAAGACAGATTCCTTCTCTTTATCCGAGTATGCATACGTGATCGACTTCCCTTTTGTTATCTTGTACAAAGGCGGCTGGGCGATATAGACAAATCCGCCATCGATAATCGGCCGGAAGTGGCGATACAGGAGCGTAAGGAGGAGTGTGCGAATGTGCGCGCCGTCAACGTCGGCATCGGTCGCTATGATGATCTTATGGTAGCGAAGCTTCGAAAGATCGAAGACATCGCCGATAGCGGTACCCATCGCAACGACCAACGCGCGAATCTCAACCGAGGCAAGCATGCGATCGATGCGCGCGCGTTCGACGTTAAGTATCTTTCCGCGAAGCGGGAGAATCGCCTGCGTGCGGCGATCGCGTCCCTGCTTGCTCGAACCGCCAGCAGAGTCTCCTTCGACAATGAAGATCTCGCTCTCTTCCGCACTCTTGGTCTGGCAGTCCGCGAGCTTACCGGGGAGAGTCATACCCTCGAGAGCACCCTTGCGAAGAACGGAATCCTTGGCGGCTTTGGCGGCTTTGCGCGCCTTCAAGGCAAGGAGGACCTTGTTGATGATTGCGCGCGCGTCATCGGGATTCTCCTCGAGGAATGCGTTGAACGCCTCACCGAAGACAGTCGAGACTGCTCCTTGCGCCTCCATCGAGCCGAGTTTGCTCTTGGTCTGGCCCTCGAATTGGATCTCAGGGAGCTTCACCGAGACAACCGCGGTGATGCCCTCAAGCACGTCGTCTCCCGTAAAGTTCTCGTCCTTTTCTTTCAAGATATTCGCGGTGCGGCCGTACGTGTTCAGTGCGCGCGTAAGCGCCATCTTGAAGCCGGTGATATGCGTGCCACCCTCGCTATTGTAGATGTTGTTTGCAAAAGCGGTGATACGCGGAGTTATGTCATCGACATACTGGAGTGCGACTTCGACTGAGACTTTGTCTTGCTCCTTGTCGATATAGAATATATTCTTATGTACCGGCGTCTGATGCTTGTTATAGAAGGCGACGAGTGACTTCAGTCCTCCCTCAAAATAGAATGTAGTCGAGGGCGTATCGAGTTCTTGCGCGCGCAAGAATATGGTTTCTGATTCAAATGCCTTCTCTTCTTCTCGGGCATCGACAATCGAGATACGCACCCCTTTCACCAGGTAGGCTTGCTGACGCAGACGCGTTACGATCTTATCGAGGTCATACGCGATACCCTCCTTGAAGATGGTCGCGTCTGGTTTGAAGAAGACAATCGTGCCGTGCTCCTTGGTCGTGCCGATTTTCTTGACCTTTGCAAGCGGTTTGCCGATTTTATATTCTTGCACATGCATGCCGCCGTCCTGGTGTACGACAACCTTCGTGTGCTCAGAGAGCGCGTTCACCACCGAAGCGCCGACACCATGGAGCCCGCCAGAAACTTTATAAGCCTCATTGTCGAACTTGCCGCCCGCATGAAGCGTCGTCATGATCGTCTCGAGCGCAGAGACTTTGGTCTTAGGGTGGATACCGACTGGGATGCCATTGCCGTTGTCTGCAACGCGCACATAGCCGTCCGGGAGGAGCGCGACCTCGATGTCGTCGCAACGATCCGCCATCGCCTCGTCTCGCGCATTATCGAAGATCTCCCACACGAGGTGATGGAGGCCTTCGGGACCGGTCGTCCCGATATACATCCCTGGGCGCTTCCTAACCGGCTCAAGCCCCTCAAGGACAGTAATAGAAGAGGCGTCGTACGCCTTGCTCTTAGCAACTTTTTCCGCCTCTTTTGTCATAAAAATAGCCGATGTCTCGGTACCTCAAGTATAGCACAAAACACCTTTATTTTCTTACTAAGAATCTCTGGTATACTGAGACGATACCGCAATACCTATGTATATTAAGATTTCGAGAGACGACGAGATGCGCTTGCGGGAGGAACTTGCGGCACGAACAGACTTCGAGGCACGGCGTGAGCAACGCTATCTCACGATGCCTGATCTATCACGTACTCCGGGGAATCCGCTCGAGGAGATTGTTACGCGGGTTAAAGCGCTTTCCTTCTTTAAGGATTTCGACATTATTGAGATTCCGGAGATTGTACCCGCAGACATTTCCTTCGACCTCTTCGATTTTTCTGCCGATCACCCGGCGCGTAGCCGTTCGGACACGTATTACGTGGACAATAAGAATATATTGCGCACGCATGACACGGTTTTCTGGTATTACTATCTGCAACATCCAGAAATCAAGGCGCGCATCGCGCGTGGCGAGCATATGGGTGCGCTTTGCTATGGCAAAGTGTACCGCAAGGACGAAATAGACAGCCGGCATATGAACGTGTTCCATCAGCTCGGCGGCTGGTATATCGCTCCCGATGCGGAGAAGATCGAGGTTGAGGATCTGCAGGAAGCCTTGTCGGCAATTGCAAAGAGCATTTTCGGCGAACAGGCCGTCATTCGCTTCAATCCTGACACTTTCCCTTATACCGACCCGTCTCTCGAGCTCGAGATGAACGTGAAGGGTACGGCCGCAGAAGGTCCCGCTAAGGGCGAATGGCTTGAACTTCTCGGCGGCGGCATGCCAAAGAAGAGCGTCCTCAAGAAGATGGGTATCGAGGGGTATCACGGTTGGGCATTCGGTTTCGGGCTTGAGCGGCTCGCCATCGCTTCGATGGCGTTGCCGGATATCCGGCTTCTCTGGAGCAATGATGCTCGCATCACAAAACAGCTCGTGCTTGGACAAGCGTATCGCGAAGTAAGCAAATATCCTCCCGTCGTACGCGATATCTCGTTCGTGGTGAAGAAAGAATTCGTGCCGAATGACTACTTCGACCTTGTGCGCGAGGTAGGCGGCGATCTCGTAGAAGAAGTTGCCCTTCTCGATAAATACGAGAATGACGAGAAATTCGGTCCGGACAAGATGAGCTATGCCTACCGCATTACCTACCGCTCGCTCGAACGCACGCTTACAGGTGCCGAAGTTGATACGCTCCATAATAAACTCGAAGAAACGACAACAGCAACGTTCGGCTCAACCGTGCGGTAAGCGCGAGACTGCATACGAGAGAAATGCACCAGTCTGTGCTACAGTTAGCCTACTATGGGTCTTGAGCCAGTCATATATCCATTCTTATTTATCGGGATATTCTTCGAGTCGTTTCTGCTCGTAACCTTCCTTTCGAAGCCGGCACGGGAACATCGCCGAAGCATGCAAAACGCCGCGACCCCGAAGGTCGCAATCATCGTCCCCTGCTGGAACGAAGAAATGACCATCGCTGGTACCATAGAGTCGCTTCTTGCGCTCGACTACCCCAAAGAGAATCTATCAATTATCCTCGTCAACGACGGTTCGACTGACGCGACACCATCTGTGGTCGACCGGTTCTCTGCGCACCCGCAAATAACCGCACTCCACAAAGAGAATGGCGGAAAATTCACAGCAATGAATCTCGGCATCGCTCATACCGGCGATGCCGAGATTGTCGGGTTCCTTGATGCCGACTCTCTGGTCGCCCCCGATGCGCTACGCGAGATCGTTGCACAATTTGACGACTCGAAGCTCGCAGCGGTTACAGCATCGATGTCGATCCACCAGCCACGCACCATGCTTCAACGGATGCAGCATGCCGAATATTCACTCGGCATCGCCTTCAACCATATTCTCGCATCCATCAATGGTCTCCATGTCACTCCAGGACCATTCTCGTTTTATCGCCGATCCCTATTCCCAACTATCGGCCTTTTCCGCCATGCGCACCTCGCTGAGGATATGGAGATGGCGCTTCGAATACAACGCGCAGGGATGAAGATCGGGAATGCGCTTCGCGCCCGCGTCTATACCAAAGGTCCTCCGACGCTCAAGAAACTCATCAAACAGCGTGTTCGTTGGATAACGGGATTTCTTCGGAACATCCTCTTCGACTATCGCGATCTGCTCGGCACACGGCACAACAGCGTTATCGGCACGCTTACCATCCCGCTCGCCTTTGTGACCATTTTCGGTACCCTTATCCTATTTCCGCTCGGTATCAGTACGCTTATTCTAAACGGCATCCATGCTTTTTCTGTCATACAGGCAGCTCCTCTCTCCTATGTGTTCTCGCTCCATCCTTTCAGCTGGTTCTATGCCCCCATCACGGCGACCATGGTGTTTAGTATTGTGGTGACCGGCAGCATCCTCTCTTGGATGATTATTGGTAAGACTATCTCTCGGACTCCGGGGAAGCTTCTTCCCAACATCGCGGTATATCTACTGCTGTATGGCTTTGTCGCCCCGCTTTGGCTCATACGCTCCGTGTCCGATGTCGCACGCGGCATACCGACAACGTGGCGATAAGGCATCATCCATCTATGTCGCTCTTCACTCGCAACCTACTAATCGCACTCAGTATCACGAGTGCCATCGTTGGGACAGTATTTCTCAGTATCAATTACCTGAATAGTCTCCGCGTCGCTGAACTCACCACAATCGAAGACCAGCTCTCTATCGATACAATCTCGCTCGACACGCAATTCTCACTTCTCGAAACCGCCCCCTGCGATAGCATCGCCTCATCAACAACACTCACGAGCGAGCTTTCCGATCTCGGTAACCGCTTAGTGTATGCCGAGAACCAGCTCGGGACGGACAACCCGCAGGTTGTCCGTCTCAAGAAGCAGTATTCCTTGCTCGAGATTCGCGACTACATCATTACCAAGCAGATCGCGGCAACGTGCGGTACCAAGCCGGTAACTGTCCTTTATTTCTATAGCAACACGAGCGCCTGCGTCGATTGTGATAAGGCTGGCTACGCCCTCTCGTATCTACGCGATACGTATCCCACGCTTCGTGTTTACTCATTCGACTACAATCTCGATTTAGGAGCCCTCAAGACCCTCATTGCTCTCACGAAAGTCTCGGGAGGGTTCCCGGCATTTGTCGTGAATGGTAAACACTCATACGGATTCACCTCGCTTGAAGATCTTGAAAAACTCTTCCCCAAGGGCGCCCTTGCAACTTCAACAACGGCACAATAACACCTTCTGGAGCCGGGAGTCGGGCTTGAACCGACGACCTACGGTTTACAAAACCGTTGCTCTACCAACTGAGCTATCCCGGCAATACTACACTACGCTAGTATCGTACTATATATCTGAAATGTCTGGGTGCGTCGCCTTCAAAC
>JAHFMM010000010.1 GCA_023264495.1 bacterium
GATCCTAGAGATGCGCCACGGACTCATGGACGGTGTCTACCACACGCTCGAGGAAGTGGGGCGCGAGTTCGGCGTTACGCGCGAACGCATCCGTCAGATCGAGGCAAAGGCATTGGAAAAGATCCGCACCCACGACAAAGCCCGCCACCTGAAGTCGTACTAATTTCGTTGGTATAAAAAGATACAAACCGCTCCTTCGGGCGGCTTGTCGTCTGTATTTGCGTTTGTGAACAGGACTAGGGTTTAATACGGTGTATTCGATCAAGATAGTCGTGACTTGGACGAAAGGCCAGCCAACGACCTTTTATTTTTTTGACCGTGTGGGTAACCTCGTTGCCACAAAAATGACCAACGTACACGGTCATAAGCCCAAGGTCTTTATCAATCGATTCAATCGTTCCGTCACACTTTATGCCGAAAGATCTCCATTCAACTCGGTCTTTAATAGCAAACGGTTTTGCCATAACGAATCCTCCTTTCTGCTCACAGAGTAGCAAGCACTTGCTGAGTGTCAATGAACGCCTATACTTCGTGTATGAAGAGAGAGAAAGTTGTTAAGAAGGGCAAGAAAGCGCCGATTACGCATTGGAGCCATTCGAGCCTGATGGCGTTCTTGCGGAATCCGCTCGCGTGGCATAAGCGCTATGTCGAGCAGATCTACGACAATCCTTCGACGCCCGCATCATTCGTCGGGCGCGCAGGGCATCTCGCGCTTGAAAATTTCTACAAGGGAGTATCAAAAGAGCTTGCAATCGAGCGCGGTCTCGAATCTCTGCGTAATGTTGCTGATTTCGAGATCGAGTTTGGCAGAGCGAAGACGAAGCGCGCGAAGAGGGAGAAGCGTAAGAGTATGGAGGAGGAGTATCATCGCGCGATCGGTTACTACCTCGCGCGGCCGCCGCGACACGCAGTGCTGGGTGTCGAAGTGAGTAGCGTCGTCGAGGTTGAGGGGCTCGCACTCCCGATTAAAGCAATCTCAGACTTAGTAGTGGCATCACGGGTCGAGAAGGGTGCGGTCGATATTGTCGATCATAAATTCGTCGCCGGTTTCAGCAAGGGCGGTGCCGCGAAGCCGCTCTTTATGATCCAGGCAATTTTTAATTATTACACCGTGCACGAACTCTTCGGGAAGCCGGTGCGGCGCTTTATCGTGTACGAATGCAAGAAGACGAAGAACGCCGATGGGAGCCCGCAGATGCGGCGCTATGAGATCGACTTCCGTACGTGCGAGGAAGATTTCCTCGTCTTCCATCGGCTCATTAATGATGCAACAGACGAGATATCGCGTCCGCGGCTCTACCTGCCGAACCCCTCCGACATGTTCGAAGGCGAGAATTCATTTGATATTTATAGGCTCGGTTTAATAGGCGACAACGAAGAGTTCACCGACAGAGAAGAAAATGGGCACGCTCCGGGCCGCTAGGCCAAGTCTTATCCCCATTTTCTTCTCTGTCGGCTCACTTTGCGCGTGCTTGGTCGACAAGCTGCTTCACGTCGTCATAGGAGTAGGCACCGCTCATGACCACGGGTGCCTTGCCAGCGACTAGGATAAGCGAATACGGCGTCCCCGGCGCGCCCATATCGAGCGCATTCTTGCGGTCTGCCATGATGCGCACATCGACCGTGGTTGCGGCATTTGCGACACAGGTTGCGAAGTCGCTTCCCGAGAGGCCGATAGTCTTGGCAAGCGTGCCATAGGTTGCAGGATCAGCCGGCTGGTGCGCGAAGAGGGCTGACTTGAATCTCCAGAAGGCGTCGTTCCCGGCGACGAGCGCCGCGCATTCGGCTGCTTCGGCGTGGCGAAGGGCGTTGGGGTGGATCTCAGTGAGCGGAAACTCACGATACACCCACGCAACGCTTCCATCGGTTCCCTGGTTTGCAATAATCTGATGCAAGATGTCGTCTGTGTTCTTGCAATACTCGCAGTCGAAGTCAGCATACTCGATGATCTGCACCGGTGCGGCTGGGTTGCCGAGAATATGATCAGTGGTATCGACCGGACGCACGAGCGCCGGATTGCCGCTCGTATGATAGGTCTTCGGTATCGAGATATATATCGCAGTTGCGACCATAGCACCGCCCAAAAGAATCGCGAAGGGGATAATGTATGAGGATTTCATGATTACAGTTGGAGAGCGTGAGTGAGGGCAGGGAGAGATGATGATCGGGTACCCCAGTGAGTAGTATCGAGCCTGATGTCACGAATGTCGCGCAAGTCTTTATACTTCAATTTCCCATGCTTCATTGCATAGTCATAGAGCTCTCTGGTGAGCCGCACATCCTCGATGCAGTATTCGCGTACCTTATCGTGCTTGCCTTCGCGCCACCACTGACCCGCTTTAAGGCCATCACCTGATTTGCCACGGCCGAGCGTTGCCTCGGCCAGCGATTGGAGGCGAATACGGCGGCCGAGCACCTTCTGCACTTCGACAAGGAGGTCGAGAGAACGCAGATGGGAGAGATCTCCCGGGTAGTAGCGGTTCAAGAGCGGAATATCGAATGAGTCTGAATTGAAGCCGATGAGGAAATCGGCGTGTTCGAGAATAGGCCAGAGCTTCGGGAGTTCTTCGCGCGAGAAAGACGAGTACGTGCCAGTGAGCGAATCGTGAATCCCGACGACGATAAGCTCCTGTTCGTGTACATCAATATGTCCTCGCACGACAGAGTCGGAGATTGATTCGATGTCGAAGGTGATGGCGCGCGGCATACTCAGCTTCCGGTACGCAGGCGCACGATGAGTTCTGAGAGCGGGAGTCCTGTTTCTTCGCCGGTTGCAAGAATTTTCATGCGGACGCTTTGGTTGGCGACCTCATCGGCGCCATAAGCGATGAAGAACGGTATAGCGCGCTTCACCGCGTCTCTGACCTGGTCGCCGAGCGAACGGTCAGTGAGATTCACGAAGACTCGTCCGCCTTCTTTGCGGAGATTCTCGGCAAATGCTTGTGCGGCGGGGATGTCGCTTATCGCAGGCGTGCCGAGATAGAGCTGGGGCGTATGGCTCCCTTCAGGCGGGAGGAGGTGATGCGTTTCGAGGAAGTCGGCGAGGGTTACGTCGCCCATGCCGAAGCCGATTGCCGGGATCGGGTCGCCGCCGAAGAGGGCAACGAGCTTGTCGAAGCGGCCGCCGCCGAAGATCGACCGCGCATTTGCCGGGTCGGTGTCGAACACTTCAAAGACGATGCCGGTGTAATAGTCGAAGCCGCGCGTGAGTGTCGGGTCGAAGACGGCGTTTATCACGCCGCGCGCTTTGAGCATATCGATCGTGTCGAGGAGCGCGCGCTTCTCGCGGGCGACCTCGGGCGCCGAGCCGGCATCGGCGATGATGGCAAGCGGGTCCTTCGCGGTGATAACACTCTGCGCAGAGGAGAACTCGTCGCTCGATAGCTTCGCTTTCTTATCGAGAAGGCGTAGGTACTCACGAACTTTCTCGCTTGAGAGGCCGGCGGCAACGCAGGCCGCAGTGAGGAGCGCGCGCGAATTAATCCGGATGCTGAAGTCGCTCTCCTTCGCGCCGAATGCTCTCAAGAGGCCGGCGGCAAGTGCGATGATCTCGATGTCGGCTTCGATCGAGGCGACGCCGACTAGGTCGACATTGAGCTGGTAGTGCTCGCGCAAGCGGCCCTTCTGCGGGCGTTCATAGCGGAATACGTTCGGGATCGAGAACCAGCGATACGGGAGCGGGAGCTCGCGGCGCTTCGCGGCAACCATGCGCGCGAGAGTCGGGGTCATTTCAGGGCGGAGGGTCACGTTTCGAGAGCCGCGGTCGGTGAAGGTGTAGGTCTGCTCGTTAACAATCTCTTCAGAGGTCTTCGCTTCGTAGAGCTCAGCACGTTCGAGCGGCGAGGCATTGTATTCTTCGTAGCCCCAGCGCGTGAGCGCCTCACGGACAGTAGCAAAGATTGACTGCATCCGCGCCCAATCGCGGGGATAGAAGTCACGGACGCCTTTATAAGGGTCGGTCGAAAGCGGTTCTGCCATATGCCTTGCAGTATACCACTCGATAAAACTTCGTGGCAGGTCAGACGTTATTTCCAGGTTTTAGAGAGACGTATTTGAGTATGAGATCGCGCATCTGCTCGGGGCGCGGGATCCCGTGCATGACGAATTCGATATCCTCGCCAGCCGTTTGCACTTTGATGTCCCCGATGCTGAAGAAGGAAGAAAGGACGCCGATAACGTCAGTCGTAACGTCTTGCACGCGCGGGAGAAGCAGGCTCGATACCTCGCGAGAGAAGTACCCGCGCTGTTTGATATTGACAATACGCTGATTGGTGAGCACCCAGGCGTTCAAGAAATAGCGCGTGAAGGCGTTCCACGCACCTGTCCAGATGATAAGGAGATACACGCCGAGTATGGATCGGCCGAGAATAGAGTGGTGCTCGATTGTTGGTGCATAGGGAGCGAGAGGAGACGCAAGCGCGATGATGTGGGGTATCGCAAACGGGAGTACCGCGAGGATTGCGTATGGTAGGAGCTCGCTCACGAAAAGGAGCCAATGCTTCCGCGCCTGGAGGACGACATGCTCATCTGGTTCGAGTTCGAATTCTTTCATGGCAGATATGGTGCGAGAAGCCATGCATTGCCAGAAAGGATGTATGACATGAGTGCGAGCGAGACAATGAGATGGAACGCAATCGCGGGAAAGGCAAGCCAAGATGTATGGGAATAACGGAGCCAGTGATAGATGGCGACGAGCGTATAAATCGCCCAGAAGGCGAAGATGACATAAAGCACCCAGGTTAGCAGGGTACCCTCAGAAACTCCGGCAGGGAGGTGCGAGAAGAGATTTGTCGGCAGGGAGAACGGTTGGAGTGGCTGATCAGACATCAATGGAATGATACTACAAGAAAGCGCGGGATGCCGTACTGATCGGTGCGTATCTCACTATGAAGCCCTTTATTCGTAAACAGCGCGCACGCGGCTGCTGTGTGTGCGCTGTCGCACTCGATCCACGCTTCGCCGCCACGAGCAAGGTAGGTAGGGAGGTCGTGAGCGATACGGCGAATAAGCGCGAGACCATCAGATCCTGCGAAAAGCGCTTGAGCAGGCTCATAATCGGCAACACTCGCGGAGAGTGTCCTATCAGAAGGGATATACGGCGGATTGATAGCGATAATGTCGAACTGCATATCGCCAAACGGTTCGAAGAAGTTGCCAATACGAATGATCGCACGCGATTCGTCGAGATTATTCTCGCGAATATTTCTCAAGATAGTTGCTTCATGCGCAGGGTCGATCTCACCAAAATACACTTGCGCTTCTGGGAGTTGCGCGAGTGCCGCGCAACCGATTGCGCCCGATCCGGCACATAAGTCAAGAAACCGGAAACCGGAAACCGTTTTCAAAAAGTCCTCGGATCTCCTCCCTTCGGTCGGCCAGACTTTTCTCATCCTGTTCCCGATTCCCGTCAAGAGTTCCTCCGTCCACCACTCGGTCTCGGGGCGGGGGATGAGCGGATGCGAATCGAGAAATATCTTCAAGCCAAGGAATGGTTGCCAGCCGATAACATAGGCGACCGGCTCGCCCTTGGCGAGCCGGTCGCAGTCGTGCGCGAATGATTCATTTGCTACGCCGCCATATTTCTCTTCGAGGAGCCATTGCTCGTCTTTCTTCATGAACAAACGCTATCATAGAATGATTAAAATACAGAACCCGCGGCCGGAGGCCGCGGGTTCTGTATTGAGCGAAATCCAATTAGTATCCGCCGTTGCCGCCGCCGTAGCTGCCGCGATCACCGCCACCGAAACCGCCTTCGCGGCGAGGTGGACGATCACCCTGCGGGCGAGCGAAGGAGACCGAGAGCATGCGGCCGTCAAGTTCCTTGCCGTCCCATCGGTCGATTGCCGCCTGAGCTTCCGCCTCAGAGGCCATCTCGACGAAGCCGAAGCCGCGTGAGCGACCTGTCATGCGATCGCTGATAATGCTTGCAGAAACGACATTTCCGGCCTCACCAAAGGCCTTCTTGAGATCGTCTTCTGTTGAGCGATAGGGAATACCGCCTACGTAAAGCTTGTTCCCCTGAACTGATGATGCTGTATCCATGTGTAGATCTAAACTGGTTAATCTCGCTGAAACTGAACACGGGCCGTCTTGTGGAGCGGATCGAAGCTCGGATACTCTGCGAGTGATATTAGTATGCCAGAAATCTATCTTGGACGCAAGACGGGTGGGGATAACATCTCGATTAGTAAATTAAGAACTACCGACAATCATGTCGCGCTTGATGTCGTCAAAAGTACCGCCGACTTTCTTGCCGGGGTTGAAGATGTTCAGAGGGTCGAATATCTTCTTCGTGGCCGCAAAGAGAGCGATCATTTCTGGCCCGAAGAGCATTGGGAGATAAGGGGTGCGGATGATGCCGTCGTTGTGTTCGCCGGTCGTCGTACCGCCCATGCGTATGACGAGCGCATAGACCTTCGGTGCGAGATCGAGGATGACTTGGCGATTCTCCTCTTTCGAGAGATCCATGAGCGGGATGATGTGGAAGTTGCCATTGCCGATATGTCCGGCGATCGTGTAGATGAAATGCGATGCGTATTCGGCGAGAAGAGCAGAAAGCGCCGGTAGAAACTCGGGGTAGCAGGCAGGCGGGACGACAAAGTCATCGATGAACGGGGAAGCATAGTAGCCGTGTAAGCTCTTCCGCAAGAGTGCGAAACTCTCGCGACGTACTATCCAATATTTCTCAGATTCGGTTTCATTTTTCTCAATTTTTGTTTCGAGATGGAGGTCAGCAAGCGCTGTTTGTGCCGCTGCCGCGCGGCGATCAGCTTCTTCGATAGTGTCTTCGGCGAATTCGGCCATGAGAATCAGTTTCGGCACGCCACCCACGAGCACTTCTTCGACCTCGGGGATAAATTCGATGCCAAGATGGATCGCCTTGAGGAGCCCCATCTGCTTCAAGAGGTCGAAGAGGAATTTTGTCGCAAAGGTGAAGGTCTTGTCGTCGTAGCTCTCAAACGATTCCGGCTTCTGCTTCAGCACGCGCGCAACAATCTCGGGCAGAATGTTGAGATCGTGCAGGAAGATGACGAGCATTGCGCGATGATCCTTCGGATTCACGAGTCCGAGCTTAGCGCGTGTCCAGAGGGCGAGCGTGCCTTGCGAGCCACAGATGAGTTTCGCGAGGTTGGTCGCGCCGGTGCGCTCGTCACGGATACTCCAGAGCGCGTAGCCGGCAGAATTCTTCGAGACCTTCGGACGATGCTCCTCGATGACCGCGGCGTTCTTGGTGAGGAGGTCGTCCATTTCGCGGTAGATGGATCCCTCGAGAGTCTGGAGCTTCTTCTTATCAGCGACCTCTTCGGGGGTGAACGATTTGAATGTCGTCCGCGAACCGTCAGAGAGGACGACCTCAAGCTCCTCGACATACCGGTCAGTCTTGCCGTAGGCGAGGGTGCGCTCACCGCCAGAATTATTAGCGACGATGCCACCCATGGCGGCGAGCTCGCGCGAAGCGGGGTAGGATGGGAGGAGGACGCCCTTCTTTAACGTTTCTTTCTCGAAGTCGCGATAGAAGACGCCAGGCTCGGTGATCGCATAGTCACTCCCGACATCGATGACGTGGTTCATATGTTTGGTGAAGGAGATAACGACACCAGTAGTGAGCGGGCCGCCTGACATGTCGGTCCCGGCGGCGCGCGCCGCAAGCGATACATCCACGCCTGCAGAGCGGGCGCGGCCAACTTCGCGTACTACGGCGCTCACGTCATCCGCATCTTCAGGATAAACGATCATTGCTGGCATTCTTGAGAAGAGAGAAGTGTCGCGCGCCGCACTGCGGCGCGCGCTCTCCTCATCAGTCACCTCCCCTCGCATGGCCTTTGTCAGGGTTTCTTTCAGAGTATTTGCGTCAGTACCATTCATATCGTCATAGTATACCTCACATGTCGGGCGATTTGACATGATTTCATACTCATGATATGAATTATTGCAGAAGAAGAACATTGAAAAGTTATGAGACGAGCTGTTTACGGCTCAAATTTTGCAATTATCATCGCAAGATGATTAACGGGGCCGTAAACAGCTCGTCTCATTGTAGAGATTGTAGCCGCACACCCGACGGTTCGGGAAAAAGGAAATGATCATGTCAGAATCCCTGACCACATCAAAACAAAAAAAGCATCTCGGTAATATGGTTGCGACAACGCTCACGCGCTTCTGCAACGAAACCAATCTCGACTTCGACGGTTACCAGCGGTTGTTCAAGCGCCGTGGTGAGTTCAATGATGGGTTCATTGCTTTGTTGAATCGTCTTTCAGCCAAGCTTCACGACTACACTCTCGCCCGTGCCATCCTTGGCGGTGACCTCATAACCCCCGAAGAAATCATGACAGCACGTCCCGACATCGTATACTCTGACGAGCAGATAATAAAACTCGCAGAAACGATACCGAACGAAGAAACGCTCCGCTGGTGCAAAGCAAACAGCCATGCTGTTATCGCTGGACCGCCAGAATCACCAATGTGGATACTCATTAGCAAGAAGGAGTATGTGAGGAGAAACTGGAACGAGTCAGTGCCGATCGTTATCTACACGCTAAGCGTGGATCAGGTTTCTTGGTGCATCAACACCTTTTTCAAGGTACACCACGTGCGGCTCTTTCCGTTCGAGAACGGGTTCGTTCAGACAAGCACGCTGAATGAAGAAGGGACGCAAATCTCTATATGTTGTGATATTGGCGGCAACATATTAAAAAGCAGTGATTACTGGGTGAGTTATCAGAATGCACGCTTTATGCAGGTGACCGGTGCTCGAACAATCTGATCCTTGAGAGTCCTCTGTGTAAGTTCCCTTTGATCAATACAACGGTCTGAGAGAACTTACTGGAGGCTCTTTACTTTTCTATATCGTTCTACACAGGCTGGCGTGAATTGACGAGCCGGGCGCGGTATACTAGAAACATATCTCAGATATAGCATATGCAAACGATAGTCGAACAGAATAATTCGATCCCCGTATCAGCACTCACTGAGGCGTTTTCAGTCAAGGCGCTTTTCATATATGTTCTTGCGCCATTCCTCTCGTCGGTGCTTATGATTCTTTTTGCTGCCAATATTCCGTGGCATGGGGGCCTGGTGCCAAGCGGGTTGGCGATCATCTTCTGGCTCACGATTGTCGCGAGTGCGTATGCGCTCATACGGGCGTACCGTTTGATTCGGGCGCGCGGGTTGCATGGCAGCGGCGCCTTTCTCTGGTATGTAGCAATACTCGTGTCATTCTTGCTCACGATTGACACGAGCATATTCGGATCGTTTTTCACCAACAAGATAGTTTCATTTCCCGGGTCAGACATCCTCATCTCGCCCAATCTGTTTTTCCTTCTGATTGTGTTCCAGACGCTCTATTTCTTTATCACCGCGCTCTCAGACGCCTTCGTAGCACGGCGGGAGAAGCGTGTTGTTGATTGGTACGCGGCGGCATATGCCGCGATTCTCTCGGTGAATACTGCAGCCATCATTATCGGCCCGTTATTCATCGGCTCATTTTAATTAAAATAATATATTGTCACGCATATGGAAAATAACAAATTCGAGATTCAATGGCACGGAGTAACATGGTATTCGAAGACAGCAACCTTGATCGTCGTCCTCGCGACATTCGTTATTGCTTTCGGGCTTGGCGCACTCTATGAGCGGATTAATATTGAGAATCGGCTTCTTGCGCAACCGGTTATAGTACCGCTCAATCAGTAATTTCTGATAGAGTGTGGGCATGACGCAAGCTGAGGCGCTCTCAATACTCAAAACGGGCGCGAACATCTTCCTCACCGGAGAACCGGGGAGTGGCAAGACGCATACGATAAACGCATATATTGATTGGTTGCGGACATCAGGGATTGATCCCTCGATTACCGCCGCGACCGGTATTGCCGCGACTCATGTAGGCGGCATGACGCTGCATTCGTGGAGCGGCATCGGCATCAGCGAATCGCTCTCGAGAGCCGATGTTGACCGTATCGCGAGTAAGGAGCATGTCGCACGGCGCATCGCGAAAGCCAAGGTGCTCATCATCGAGGAGATCTCGATGCTCTCAGCAACGACCTTTGAGATGGCGGATGCAATCTGCCGCGAGGTGCGCCGTACCGACACGCCGTTTGGCGGACTCACGGTCATTCTTGTCGGAGATTTTTTGCAGTTGCCGCCGGTATCGCGAGGAAGGGAGACCGCCTTCGCCTACACGTCTCCTGTCTGGCGCGATCTGAACCCGATACTCTGTTATCTCACTGAGCAGTATCGGCAGGATGACAGCGATTTTCTCGAAGTGCTTACCGCAATACGTTCTGGGAATGTAGAGGCCGTGCATCACGAACATCTTGCCCGCCGCCGCACCGAGCTTGCCGCATCTCCAGAGAATGCTCCGAAGCTCTTTTCGCACAACGCCGATGTCGACCGGCTCAATGCCGCTGAACTCGCGAAGCTTCCCGGCAAGGTGCGGACTTTCCGCATGAGTTCGAAAGGGAAAGACACCCTGGTCGAGGGGCTTATCCGCGGATGCCTTTCGCCCGAGACGCTTGAGCTGAAAGAGGGCGCTGCGGTCATGTTCACCAAGAATTCGCAGCAAGGGAAATTCGTCAACGGGACGCTCGGTGTTGTGCGCGGGTGGGGTGCTGATGGCATGCCTATTGTCGAGATAGGGAGCCAATCGAATCCTTCGGAGCATCGGCTCCGCGTTACTGCGGAGCCGATGGAGTGGCAGCTTGAGGAGCAGGGGAAGGTGCGAGCGAGCATCACTCAACTGCCGCTCCGGCTTGCGTATGCGATGACGGTGCATAAGAGCCAAGGAATGAGCATGGATGCCGCGATCATCGATCTCTCAAGAGCATTTGAATACGGGCAGGGCTATGTCGCGCTCTCGCGGGTGCGTCGGCTCTCAGGCATCTACCTTACCGGCCTCAATCATCGCGCACTCGAAGTCGATCCGAATCTCCTTGAGAAGGACCGCGACTTCCGCGCCGCGAGCGAGGCGGCGCGAGAGACCTTCTCTGAGATGGATGCATCCGACCTGCATACGCTGCAAAAGAAGTTTGTAAACGCGCTCGGCGGCGCGTGGCAAGACGAAGGAAGCGCGAAATCCGCGCAGCAAAGCGGTACGGGCAAGAAGAATGGATTGCTGCCGGGCCGGCTCGCGGAGACATTGCAAGCCGCGCGTGACGGCAAGACGCTCGCCGGAGTTGCAAAAGAGCGCGGGCTCGTGCTCTCGACCATCGTGCATCATCTCGAAGAGCTTGCGGAGCTCGGGCAGCTCACGCGCGCCGACTTTGCCCATCTTGTTCCTCCTTCGAGCATAGATGAAATCCATGAAGCGCTCGCCGAGTCGAGCAGCGACAAGCTCTCACCCATATTCCATGCGCTCGGCGGCCGATACTCGTTTGAGGCGATTCGCCTCGTCCGCCTGATGCGCGGGCTTTAATTATTGCAATGTAGCGAGCACTTCTTCGATAACCGCCGCAGTCTCGGACGGTCCGGAGACTGCACGGGTCTTGATGCCGGTTTCTTCAACCACTTCATCATTGCCGCCCGGGAAGAGCCCGTCGCCTACATAGAGCATCGACTGTATTGTAATCTCAACGATGTCTGAGAATCGGCGCACGCCGTATGCCTTGGTGATACCTTCGCGCGTGATATCGATAGAGTTTGTCGCATTTACGCGCACAGAGAATCCTGGGAGGCGCTTGAGGAGCGCTGTTTGGAGCGGGAGGCGCTTTGAGCGATCAGGGTCCCATGCCCGTTTCTCTTCTATCGGCGCCTGCTGTCCGAGCGATGACCAGGTGATTTGAGGTCCGCGATCTTCTATCTGCTTGCCCCAGAGATGCGCTGGCGGCTTGTCAAGGCCGGTCTCACGCAGCGATTCGTTGAGCGCTCTGAGCACTGCCGTCTGCTGCTCTGGCGTGAACACATTGCTATAGAGGCTTTCCCATCTGCCGTCTCGGTAGATGCGGCACTGGCCGGCGCTGGTAGGGAAGAGATAGAGGTTCCCGTAATTAGCATGCGGCGGCATGCCCACCAAGAGCTGTTTCTCAAATTGCGTATACGAACCGCCAGACATGATGGCGACCGGTATATGCACAAGCAAGCGCGCAAGAAGTTCGCCCATGGAGTGCGTCAGAGGGGACTTGCTCTCAGCGAGCGTTCCGTCGAGATCAAAGATAATGGCGCGGATCATGATAATGCATCAAGTATATGCGCGATTGACGCGGTAGCAACATTTATCACGCGATCGCCGGCGCCATAATAGAGGAAGAGGGTGTCGCCACGCACGCATGCTCCGCATGAGAAGACGACATTCGGGACCTCTCCTTCGCGTTCATACTGCATCACCGGTTCAAAGACGGGGTCAGCGGCGCGCGCGAGGACCACCGTCCCTGAAGCATCGAGTAGCGCAACGCCGAGACGGTAGGTCGCATGCCTCGATACGCCGTGATAGATCATAAGCCACTTGTCACCGACCCTGATCGGCGGCGCCGCGACACCGACCTTCGCTCCGTCCCACATACCGCGGCGCGGCGCCATGATCTCGATACAGCGGCTTACGCGTTTCCCGTCAGTAAGCTCCGGCAAGAGGTCGGCGCAGATCTGATTATGGACGCGATGATAGAGGAGATATTTTTCGTCTATCTTTCCGGGGAAGAGTGCGAGATCTTTGTCATCAAGGCCGTCAGGCGTGAGGAGAAAGGGAGCGCTCCACCGATCAAAGCGGCGCGCGAGGAAGTCGTCGACACTGATCGATGAGATCGCGCCGGCGGGCGAGCGGACGCCGTCGTAGGCGGTGTAGGTCATGTGGAGCGTATCGGCGATGCGCACGATGCGCGGATCTTCGCAGCCTGAGTTGCCGTCAGACTTGCCGCGCTTCATCTCGAAGTCGGCGCGCGGCACATATACCGGCTCGGGGAGGCGTTCGTCAATCGTGATACCGTCTTGCGATATGGCGAGGCCGATCGTTGAGGTGTTGGCATGATCCATCGCGCGGTAGAGGATATACACTGAACCGTTCAAGTCGATAGCGGCGGCATTCAAGACATCGCGGCTCTCGAACCCGTCTCCCTTCGGGGAAAGAATAGGATCTTGCGACACTCGGGTGAAGGTGCGTGCCGGCCGCTCGGGGTCGAGGGCGCGCATGAGGTCATGCATCTTTACGCTCGCTTTAGCGCAGACGGTATCAGCGGCGCCATACCAGATATCAAGATTCCCGTCAGTGCCGACCGTCAGGCTCGTGGGGAAGACGATATGCGGCACGACCCCGTACTCCTCATAGAATTCTTGCGGCACCAGGATCGATTCGGTGCGCGAGATGAGCTTTTGCGGATTGTGCTTATCGAAAAGCGCGGCCTCGATAGAGAAGAGCCGATTCTTCTCGTCGTAGAAATCTTGGATATAGGAATAGATGAGGAGCCACCCATGCCGGGTCTTGAGCGGAGAGGCGCCGATCTCGATATGATCAGCGTCAGAACGCCGGAGTTCGGGGAGCGCATGGTCGGCAAGAGTAGCGTGCCAGGTATCCCAGTAGGCCGGATCGAAGAAATCTTCCATCCGTTTTGCGCGCGCGAGCGCGATGGTCGGCCGCGGGTGGTCGGCTGTCCAGTCGGTATGGACGGTGAGCAGGAGGACGATGTCGCCATCGATCCGCTCAGGGAAGAGCGTCGCCGCTTTTGCATTGAACGGCGTGATAAGGTGCCGCTCGGTGAAATTGTCTTGCGTGTCGCCGATGGCTACCGCGACTTTGATATTCTCCGGGCCGAACGGATACCCGCCGAGCGCGGTGTAGAAGCAGTACCAGCGACCCTCGAAGAAAGAGACGCGCGGATCTTCGCAGCCGAACGAGTCCCATGGCTCCTGCGGGACGATGATCTGTTCTCGTGAATGGAAATGGGTGCCGTCTTCGGCAAAGGCCGTCCCGATAGTCGATAAGTGAGCGCTCGGCGTCTGCATCGCATCAGGGTCTCCGAGCGCCCGATAGTAGAGCCGCACGCCGTTGTCGACTCGCACGACTGAGGGGTTGAAGGTCGCAAGAGATTCCCAAGGCTGATCGCGCCTCGGGGCAAGGATGGGATTATGGGCTTCTCGGCGTACGACGAACATAGGTATATCGTATCACTTGAGCGGGAGCGTTTCCCCGTGTACGAGCGCATCGAGGAAATCAGTAAGCGGCGCGGTCGCAAGGCAGATGACACGGTCGCCGCCGCCGTAGTACACATAGATTTCTCCGTCTCGTATGACCGCGCCGCAGGCATACACGATGCCGGGCTTTCCCTCATTCTCATATGAGGCGTCAGGCTCAAGGACAGGGCCGGGAGAGCGATAGAGTATCTTGGTCGGGTCAGCAAGGTCGAGCAGCATCACGCCCATCTTATAGCGGTGCGGTTCGCGCCGGTCCATTGCGTGGTAGAAGAGGAGCCATCCTCGATCGGTCTTGACAGGCGGCGGGCCGGCACTGCGCATACGGTAGTGCCAGGCGATATTGTTGTCGGGCATTCGGTGCGGATCGGCGCTCACGAACCCTTTGGGCGGCACAAAGGATTCGAGGTCATCGATATATTCGATACGGACACGGTCATCGGTCTCGCCGAAGAGGCTGTGGAGGAGCGCGAACTTCCCTCCGATCTTCTCGGGGAAGAGTATCCAGTTCTTATGGATCTGGCCGGCAGGAGAAAGGATGTGCGGACCGTCCCACTTCCAGAATCGGCCGGCAAGGAAATCATCCTTATCGATCGAAATGACTGCGACGCGGATGAAGTTCCATCCATCGAACATGTTATAGGTGACATAGACGCGCCCTTCGATAAGCACCATGCGCGGATCCTCACAGCCGCCCCAGCTGCCGCCCGAGGGATACATCACGGGCGAATAGATGCGGAGATGCCGTGAGAGGTGCCGCGGGCTCCGGGCGATAAACGCCGGATAGGAGAGCTTCACATCGAAGGCGATACCGTCCACGCTCGAGGTGTACCCGAGCCGCGAGACGCCGTCGTTGCCGACCGCGCGATAGATGAGATGCACCCGATTACCGAGAACGAGTGCGGCAGGATTCAGAACAGCTTCGGCGGTCCAAGGGCTGTGGCCAGGCCGAAGGAGAGGATTCGCCTCTGACCGGTTCAGTCGCCGGCGCTCAAGGAATGTAAGATCGACATGAAGGACTTCAGAAAGCTTTTCCCGTATCCTGCTCGAGACGACCGCACCGATAACCGCTCCGACAACAAAGAAGGAGAAAAGGATTGCGACCGCGTATATCGCAAAGAGAAAGTCCATACGTGATTCTCATATACAATACCACCTGGTATATGCGCGCTCGCAGACCATCTGTTAGTAAAACCCCAGCCAGGGAAGTCAGACTTCCCTGGCTACCAGGGTTCAAGTAATAATATTGAGTGTTCATTATCACGTTGTTGCATGTTGAGCGCGAGCATTTCTCGAGCTTCTTCCTTGAAAGATTTTTTATCAGGAAATATTGTTGAAAACATAGCAGTATCGATAATAGGAGAGGGAACATTTGTTGTATACACCGCAAGACTTGAAAATGGATATCGGATCGCCCATTCCCATGCGTCGTCAAAGTTGTTGATTGCTGCTATTAATCCTCCTGGATACAACTCAAATACATTCTTAACTTGAATATAGAATGCTAAATAATGTAAGTATGCGTCCTCGGCTACTGTCCTGCTCTTATACGAACCTTGGAATAGACTCCCCTGTTCCGAGTATTTAGCATTGAACGTTACAGACATGCTGCCGCATAGACGTTGCATGAACTTTGAGATCCCATCTTGACGGATTTCTTCGAGCAGAAGATGAAAATGATTCGGCATAAGAGTCCATGCAAGTATGCGTACAAGCGGATCACGGTCAGGCCAGTGACTAGGTCGTTCAAATGGCGCACATAAACGCAAGGCATCCATTCGGTTTGGGTCGAGATAGGAATCATTAAAATAGAACAGCGATTCGGAAAAATAGATTCGATCGCGCTCGTCCCTGACAATAGGCATACCGCGTGCACCGCGTTTTATCACGTGAGTAATTGAGCCAATATCTCGCGGTTCTACACGCATTGCCTTCAATATAACATCTTCCAGCCAGGGAAGTCAGACTTCCCTGGCTGGAAACTAGAAGAAAAGGAATAAGGCGAAGACGAGCGAGAGGAGGATGCGATAGATACCGAAGCTCGTGAACGAATGGGTGCGGACGTAGGAGAGGAGCCAGCGGACAACAGGCAGTGCGACAATAAAGGATACGATAAAGCCGATAGCGAGCATGAGCCACTCGTGGCCGGAGAATGCTGCGCTCGTCTTCAGGAGATCAAGCCCTGTTGCGGCGAGCATGGTCGGCACGGCGAGGAGGAACGAGAATTCGACGATGGTCGTGCGCTTGATGCCGAGCGCGAGGCCGCCGACAATGGTTGCGCCGCTCCGCGAGACGCCCGGGATGATCGCGACCGCTTGCGCGAAACCGATAAGGATTGCTTGGCGGTAGGTGAGTGGTGTGTCTTGGGTGCTGGCAGGCGTATCTTCACGCGCGCCGGAGAGGCGCTCGAACGCGATAAGCACCACGCCGCCGAGGAAAAGCGCCGCGAGCACCACGAGCTCATTGCCGAGAAGATACGTCTTCAAGATCTTGTAGAGTGCGAGGCCGATGATGCCGGTCGGGATAAAAGCTGCGATAAGGCGCTTAACCAGCTCGATATTGAAGAACGAGCGCCAGTAGAGCGCGACCACCGCGAGGATCGCACCGAGCTGAATCGCAATCTCGAATGTCTTGGTGAAGTCGTTCTGCGCGACTCCTAGCAAGGAAGAGGCGAGTATCAAATGTCCGGTCGAGGAGATCGGCAAGAATTCGGTCACCCCTTCGACGATGCCGAGAACGACGCTGTCGATTATTGTCATAGCGGTAGCATAGCACGTCATCCGCAATAGCAAGGGCTACCCTTGCTACCGATTATTTCGGGTGCGCGATGATCGAGACAATCATGTAATGCGGTTCAACGATATGGAAGTAGAATCGCCACGAACGGTCGATACGCGCTTGCCAAACGTCATCGAGACCCTGGTACTTTTTCGCGTGTAGCGAGGGGTGTCGTACGTCTTGAAGAAGAAGTGCGAACTGTTTGTCGGTCTTCGCTTGAATCGCGTTCGGGAGTGCGCGATAGGCGAGAAGCGCCCGCTCGCTCATTCTAATGCGCATGCATCTTCTTGTGGAGCTCCGTGACGGAGCCAAACTCGATAAACTTTCCGTGCCGAATCTCGTCGATCCCCGCGCGGATGTCTGAGAGCACGGTGTCGCCCTCGCGCGCGTACGGCTTGAGCACGAGCGAGCCGTCTCGTTCGCGCACCGAGAACACCTCGCCCTCCTCGACGCCAAGCGCCTCGCGCACCTTCTTAGGGAGCGTGATGACGCCTCTCTTGCCTACAGTGATCGTTGTCATGGGGTACAGTATATCAGCAATTCAGTATTTCTGCAACATTGATGTTTCCCGCAATAGCAAGGGTAGCCCTTGCTATTGGATAGCACGTTATACACACCTCCTGCTGATGGATACCAAACAACCAGTGTACTATTGAGGGATGGATTACGAAACGCGACTCTCGACAGGACATCGAACGCTAATCGTAGTCGTTGTCGCTGTACTCTTGATCATCGGATTGGCAACGTTCTTCTTCCTAAACAATAAGCGACAGGCTCCTGCCGTTAAGACCTATACGGATGCAGAAAAGGCCCAGATCCTTGCCGACCTTGCGAGCTCGACCCCGCAAGACTCTGTCTCGCCGGCCAATCGAGCGAAGATCTTGCAGAACCTGTCAAATGGACCGGCAAGCTCGACCGTATCTTCAGAAGAGAAACTACGCATCCTTCAGTCATTATCAACAGCTCCCGCTCAATAAAATTTACATACTCACTATGCTCACCAAACTCTCTCAAGCCTTCAATATCTCAGCGCTCACCACAGCCCTCGTCCTCCTCTTCGGCATCTCCTCGGTCTATGCTTGGACCGCACCGAAACTACCCCCCCCTGACGGGAACGCCTCAGCGCCTATCAACACGAGCGACACGGCGCAGGCAAAGTCTGGCAACTTCACTTCTACGGGAGCAATCTCCGGTTGGAACCTCATCGCCGCATCCACGTTCCAGATCGCGAGTACCGCTCCTGCCGGCTACGTCCTCACGACGGACGGTACGGGGAAGGCGAGCTGGCGCATGTCGACGGGTGGAGCGGGTGGTAGCGGATCAGGTATTGGAGGAATGCAAATCTTTACAAGTACTGGAACTTTCACGATACCCGCTACTACCGTAAAAGTAACGGTCATAGGTGGTGGTAGCGGAGGTGTTTATAATACGTCAGGCGCTGGCGGTGGCGCTGGCGGCACAGCAGTCAAATTATTGACTGGCTTAACAGTCGGTAACACACTAAATATCTCTGCAATAGGTGCAGGAGGTGCGTTTGGGAATCCTTCCATAGCTGGTGGGGTGACTACAGTTAAATCTGGAACACAAACCATTTCGACAATAACAGCAAATGGTGGTGGAGCAGCTGGAGTTGGTGATGGATCGTATCGAAGCCAAGATACTCCCGGAACTGGAGGAACGGCTTCAGGTGGAGATCTGAATATTGATGGTCAAGGCGGTGGGGCAGGTGTTATTCCTGGTCCTGGTGGCGGGGCTATGGCTGGTTCTGGTGGTTCAACTATTCTGGGCGGTGGAGGTTATGGTTCTCGTGGATTACCTAGTGGAAATGGAAAATATGGTGCAGGTGGTGGTGGTTCTGACACTGTTGGCGGAGGTAATGGTGGCGCGGGGGTGGTTATTTTTGAATGGATCGCGTCGACAGGCGGTACAGGGAGCACGATTCCGTGTAATTGGAACGGATGGGTAACGCCGACTCTTACGAATCCGAACGGTGAATGCGCGAATATTTCATATAAGTGTGATGGCACAAACGTCGTTAAAATGGAACTCCCAACCAGCGAGATTAGCAGATGTGTAAAGACGACCTCAATCAATGGCAATCCATAATTACAGTCTGATTGTTGTGCCAGGGAAGTCTGACTTCCCTGGCAAGTTACAAGCAGGGGAATTAGCTGGTTAGTGAACAACCCCTCGTGTGAGTTTGTGGATGTCGGACGTCCACAAAGTTTCTTACCATCGATAATAGCGTACCGTACATGTGAAAGTCTGACTTTCACATGTACGGTACGCTATTGTAAAGATATAAAATTTCAAGGGTAGCCTTTACTATGTTTAGTTATCCCCACCAATTTCGTACCTTACTGACGTAAGCGCGGTATACTAAAAACAAATGGAACACACAAGCTTTATGTCGGGGAAGAGATGGTTTGTGTACAGTGTTTTTATTGTTGCGATACTTTTGATTTCGGTAATAGTAAGTCCCGTTCCACATCAGAATGTGCAAGCTGCTTCCACATCGAACAGCCTCTCCGGCTACGCATGGAGCGGCGGATCAGATACGGGAGTTGGCATCGGCTGGATCAGTTTCAACTGCATCAATGACGGCTCGTGCGCGAAAAGCCCCTATGGCGTCATCATCGACAGCACGACAGGGGTCTTGTCTGGCTACGCCTGGAGCGAGAACATCGGCTGGGTGAGCTTCAACGCAAGCGATCTCGCCGGTTGCCCGTCGGGGACCTGTCAGGCGAAGATGGACCTCGCCACCGGCAAAGTTACCGGCTGGGCTCGCGTTCTTGCTGCCACTGCTGATACTCAATCGGCATGGGACGGCTGGATCAGTCTCTCGGGAACATCTCCCGCATACGGCGCTTCTCTCAATACCTCGACCGGCCAATTCAGTGGCTACGCGTGGGGAGATATCGTCGGATGGACGGATTTCTCTTATGCGTTGTCTATCACTTCTCCAACTTGCGCTAATGGTGCAACCAATCCGCCAACGTGTACCACGAATGGATCAGGGCAGTGCATCAATGGCGACATTAACCCTCCAACCTGCACCACGCCGCCCGCCACAGTAACCCTCTCCGCAACCGACTGCACTATCGCACTTAATGCAAGTCTGTGCTCTTCAACGCTCAACTGGAATATTCCCGCAACCGCCGCTTCGCCAATCGTGCGTAACATCACTCGTGTCGTAAATTACTCATTCAACTATACAGGCGAAAATGTAAGCAAGAACATCACCTTCGGAGCGAACACTATCAATGCACGAGATTTCAAAGACGCATCCGTCTCTGCCTCAGTAACGGCCACAGGTGACTGCGGGGCTAACACATGGGATGGTAGCAAGTGTGTTGCCCCACTACCGGCAGCTCCGGCAGCTAACGTATCAATCACCGCCACGCCGGCTCGCGTACAGTCAGGCGCTCAGTCAACTATTACCTGGACTATCGCCAACGCGACATGCTCGATCACGAAGAACGCCGCCGCATGGAAGTCATCATTGACTGATAACGGCTCAGCTGTCGAAACCATCACTGCGAAAACTACCTACGTCCTCTCCTGCAATGATCTAGATGGGAATCTGGTCGTTCCTCAACCACAGCCAGCCGTTGTTACTATAGTGCCGCTCTATAGCGAGTTCTA
>JAHFMM010000011.1 GCA_023264495.1 bacterium
GCAAGATTATCGGCAAGACGGCGCGGCAAATCTCCCATAGTCGCAAGATGTGTTCGTGCCGCTATTTCGGCATGAACCGGCAGTTCTTGCCGCACTGCATTGTCTTCAATGAAACCAACAATGGCGAGAGAAAGTGACGTCGGATCGGCAACCGGCACCGAGAGCACGTCCTCATACCCCGTAAAGACCTCTCCGACAATGCCCACATCGGTCGTGATAATCGGCACCTTCGCGAGCGCCGCCTCGATAAGCGTCCGGCCATACCCCTCATAGGCGCTCGCCTGTATGAATGCATGGGCGCTCGCCATGAGCGCGCGCGCGTCAGCGCGCGCGCCGAGGAAGACGACCTTGTCGGCGAGACCGAGCGAGCGCGTCATCCGCTTGAGCCGCCCCAGCTCCCGACCTTCTCCGACAATGAAGAGTCCGGCCACCGGATACTTCGGAGTGACAAGCTTGAGCGCCGCGAGAATGTCCTCGATGCGTTTCTCCGGCTCGAGCCGCCCGACCGCGATAAGCGCGAAGGTGAATGACGGATGCGCCGGGAGCGATGCCGGTGCCAGCACAGCCGCATCAACGCTCACGGGGATGACGATCGGCTCGGCGATACGCGACCCGTACCGGGCGACCAGCGATGCCTTCACGCGCTCCGAGACAACCCGGATGCCCGCCGCCGCAGGGAGAACGCGATCGGCGATGGTGCGGCGATATCGATTCAAGAGCGGCATGCGCACGCGCGGGCTCCGCCAATTCCCGCTTCGCACAAACCAGGGAGAGAGAAAATCGGTATGCACCTGTATATGGAGCTTCGCGCCCGTGCCGGCAACCGCCTTATAAGCGGCCAACCCATGTTCGAAAGGGTCCTGTGCTGATACGACCTCAATGCCGTGCTCGAGGATGAGCCTGTGTGCTCGCGTTGCGAGTGCGCGCACACGGAGAATCTTCCCTGTCTGAATCGGGTGGAGAAAGAGCTCCCCCTCCTGCTCCTCGTGCGCACTCTGTGGTGCCGCTGAAATGATATGGAGCTCGCCTATCGCGCGAGCATATGAGCGCATCCGTTCACGCGCCGCACTTGTCGCGTCGAATATCGTTGGATCATTTGAGACAAATAAAGCTTTTATGGTACTAAATATGGTACACTACAGCCCATGAAAATCATACTCGCGACACCGGTCTATCCTCCTGAGATCGGCGGGCCGGCGACGTATACCAAGGAGCTTGCTTTGCGGCTTCGCGACACTCACGAGATCATCATTGTTGCCTATGCGAGCACGTCAGAGCGTATTGCCGGTACGAAACTCTTCATCGCCAGCAAGCGGCGACCTCTTCTTCTCCGTCTCGGAAAGTATTTCTTCGACCTTTTCAGAGCATCGAAAGATGCCGATATTATTTATGTGCAGAATGCGCTCGCTGCAGGCCTGCCTGCGATCATGGTCGGCATGCTTCGCCGAATACCGGTGGTGCTCAAATTTGTCGGAGATGAAGCGTGGGAGCGTGCGAATCAAGAACGCCGGACGAACAAGTTTCTCGAGGAGTTCCTCGCGCACCCCGAAGGCGGGTGGCGCACTTCCATCCGTATGCTGATCCAAGGGTTCGTCTTGCGGCATGCCGACATCGTTACCACGCCTTCAGCGTATCTGCGCGAGGCGATTGTGCGAACGTATCGCATCAAGCCCGAACGTGCAGTTGTGAATTATAACGCTGCGGAGAAAGAAGTCGAGACCGTCTTCCCGGCTGCTCCAATGCCGCATCAGATCATCGCAACCGCACGCCTTGTCGAATGGAAAGGGCTTGAGGGAATTGTTCGCGCTGTCGCGCTCTTGAAAAAAGAATATCCAGATGTTCGCGCAATCATTGCTGGCGATGGGCCAGAAGAACAGCGGCTCAAGGCGCTTGCCGAGGAACTCAAAATCGCCGATCATATCTCTTTCCCCGGCCGCGTGTCTCGCGCCGAGACCTGGTACCTCCGCAAGAATTCAGAAGTATATGTGCTCAATTCGACCTATGAAGGACTTCCCCATACCGTCCTCACCAGCTTCGCGGCACGCATACCCACGGTCGCGACTGACATCCCCGGTACCGACGAGGCCGTCTATGACGGCGTGAGCGGCCTTCTCGTGCCGCCAGGCGACCCGCAAGCGCTCGCAGACGCTATCGCAAGACTCTTTGCCGATCCTGCCCTACGAGCCCAAGTAGTCGAAGGCGCAAGCCGCATCCTCACTGAGAAATTCTCCTGGGAAACCCATCTCGCAATCCTTTTAACGTTCTTCGAGTCGGTTCGCGCGAAACCAGCTCACTAGCCGCGTGAGACCTTCTTCAAGAGATGTCTCCGGCTCCCATCCGAGCAATTTCTTCGCCTTATCAATATTTGCATAGGTCACCTCAACACTTGCACTATGACTCGGACGGCTCTTCACTTTCGCCTTCGTTCCGACAATCTTCTCGAGGGTCGCGAGAAGCTCGGTAAGCGAGACCGGGGTATTGTTGCCAACGTTGATAATTTCAAACCCGAGCGGCTTCTCCATCGCGAGGAGAGTAGCCTGCACAATGTCGCCCACATAGGTGTAGTCGCGTTTGCGGCTTCCTTCTCCTGAGATCTCGATCTCTTCGCCGCGCAGGAGCTTCTCCGTCCAGAGATACGGCACCATGGTCGGGCGATTGTTCTCGCCATAGGCGTTGAAGTAGCGCAGACAGGTGATGTGTATCCCGAAGTTGTGGTGATACGCATACGCGAGGAGCTCGGCCGCGCGCTTGGTCGCGCCATAGGGCGAGAGCGGTCGATCGGCCGTCTCATCTTCAGTCCAGGGGACATTCTCGCTGTTGCCGTAGACTGATGATGATGAGGCTATCACAAGATTCTCGACTGCATATTCGCGACTCAGTTCGAGAATAGTAAGAGTCCCCTCAATGTTCACTGCAATATAGAGATGCGGCATCGTTACCGCACTGCGCGTATCGACTTTGGCCGCCAGATGCACGACGTAAACCGGTCTCTCTTTCTCAAACACTGCTTTCAGCGCTGGCGCATCACAGACATCGATACGATATAATACATAATTGCCATTATCTGCAAAAGGCGCGATCTGCACTTCTTTGAAATGAGTCGCATACGTGTCATCAAAGTTATCTACCCCGACGACCCGGTACCCCTTCTCCAAGAGAGCCGAGGTGAGATTCGAGCCGATAAATCCAGCCACTCCGGTAACGAGAACGGTTTTCATAGCGTTATAGTAAGATAACTACGGTATGAGAGCAAACGTAACAAAAGACATTCTCACGGAAGTCGCGTGGGACGCCTACCAAGCAGCAGAACATACCGTCTTCGCGCCGCGTCTAGAAAAGATCGGTATCATCCTCGATTCTATCCAGCCGCACACAAGCGGTGAACGCTATCTCATGAGCGGCAAGAAACTCGTCCTCATCGGCACGCGCGCCGCAGACGGCGCGCGTGCCGTGGTGAAGGTCAGCAGTGACCAGAATGGTCGTACGGATATCCGCTACGAAAAAGAAGCTCATGATCTCCTCAAAACACTCGCATTCGCTCATGAGACCCTTCTTGTACCGAAAGAGATCCACTACGAAGACACCCATGAGGGAACGGTTCTCGTCACCGCCTTTATCGAACAGCCGAACGTATTCTTTGCGCGGCCACTCTCTGAACAATTTTTCCTTGCACTCCGCGCGCTTGAGGCGCAAGAAGGATTCCACGCAACAACCTACGAACATGAAAAAGATGTTAAGCGCGTATTCCCTATCGTACGCTCGCTTGATTATCTAGAGACACTCGTACATTCGATAGAAAAAATAACGAGCATAGTACCAAGTGACACGCACCTCAGAGAATATCTTAAGAGTGTGAAGGTTCTTTTTTATGAACACGCTGAAACGATAGACCGCTACACACCCTATCTCACTCATACTGATATGGCACCCCATAATATGCGTGTAACCAATCAAGGGATATTCCTCCTCGACCCAGCGGCCTTTCACTTCGGCAACAAATATGAGAGCTGGGCACGCTTCATAAACTATATGATGGTCCACAATCCTGAGCTCTCTGAACTCCTCGCTCGATATGTACGCAATAACCGTAACGAAGATGAGTATCTCGCTCTTCGTTTAATGCGTCTGTATAAAATTGTTTTCTTGCTCGAATTCTACGCAGAATCCTTGTCCCGCACCAACGGTGAACTTCACGAACTTACCAAGATAAGAATCGCCTTCTGGACCGATGCGCTTGAGGCGGTACTCGCAGACAAACCGCTCGCACAAGAGACCGTAACAGCCTACAAAAATATCCGCAATCGCCTCCGTTCTCCCGAGGAGACCGCGCGTCAAAAGGAGTTTAATCAGATCTAGAGAAGCGTGCGAATCTGGTCTGCCATCAGAGTAGAATTTGCAGCGATCATGCGCTGCGGGGTGCCAAGGAGTCCGCTCGATTCCCCCTTTTCATTAACAATAACGCCTCCCGCTTCGCGCAAGATGCCGACTGCGGCGGCAATATCAAGGAGGGATGCTGTGCCATAAATGTTTGCCTCAACGCGCCCGGCAGCGACAAAGCACATATCGAGCGCGCTCCCGGCGAGGTTGCTCGTCTTCTTCGCATGTATGAGAAGCTGCGTGTACGCATGCCCGCCCCACACCTGCAGTTCTGGCTTGCGCCCGGCATGCAAGAGTACGAAAGAATCCTTCAGATCCGTCTCTTTTGAGACGTGTATCGGCTTGCCATTCAAGAATGCTCCCCCGTAGCGCTTGAAGCTGAAGAGCTCGTTCGTAACCGGATTATAGACAGCACCGACCTCTGGTTCACCAGCAACAAGGAGTGCGATGCAGATTGAGAAATGCGGGATGCCGCGTGAGAAGTTCGAAGAGCCGTCAATCGGGTCGATTGCCCAGAGCCGTGGCTCGCCGAGCATATTTCCTCCGCTTTCTTCAGAATAGATTGCGTCCTCGGGAAACGCTTTCTTTATTTCTTTGATAATGAACTCATTAACGGCAACATCGACTGACGTCACGACATCACGCGGATTGCCGCCTTTTGCGAGTGTCTCGAACTCCTCCTCGCGCAAACGCATGAGGAGCGCTCCTGCCTCGCGCGCCGCCTGTATTGAAAATTCATAGGAGTCCATATGGTGGACAGCATACTATAAAAACAACAAGAGCGTAGCGGGGATACTGCTACGCTCTTTAGCTCCTTACTCTCACACCATTACATTCGTGCTTGCATGAGAACGTCTGGCGAGGCCATCAGCCGAGCAAGCTCAGCGTGTATCCGCGCCTGTTTAGTCTCCATCACTTTGCGGTGCCGAGCGATCGAGGCTTCGTCCGTATGGACATCAAGCTTTGCTCCACTAGGCACCATGATTGGAGCGATGCAACGCCCATACTCACGTGCAAGATGCACGAGCGGAGCGATCTCCTCAATGCCGTCGATGTTCTCGAAACCCTCGGTGTTCTCAATGAGAGACTTAATCTCCCATGCCATGCAGGTGTTTTGGAGACATCCCGACAACACCAGTTCTGCGAGCTCATCGAATGCGAGCCCGGCGGCCTTGGCGCCATCGGCGAACTTCGAGTCGATGGCACCGAGTGTCATGGGCGTAATCGCTTCGACGGCCTTTCCTGAGAGAATGAGTGCGTGGGTCACCCGCATCATCACGATCTTGTTTATCGCATTGTTCAACACTTCCCTGTTCTGATTCCCAGAGAACGTGAGCATTTTAATGCGGCTATACAATCCCGTCTCCAAGAAGCGGATTTTTAATGCCGAATATGTTTGTCCGCAGTCCGCATCACACGGAATGACAAAAGCAATTCGTTCAAGTGCCGGAAACATTTTCTGCACTTCGAGCAGATACTTGGCATGTCCAAGTGCTCGATCTACCCTGCCCGAAACATCTCCGATGTTATTTGCAAAGACCCGAACCACCGCACCATAGGTGCGCGTACGATTTTCCATTTCTCTCTCCCTATCTCAAGTCAAAAAGCAAAAAGCGAGCTTATGCCCGCATTCAATACTCCTCCTATAGAATACCTTATTTCTATCACCTAGTCAACACCTTCTCGAAAACTTCCTCGCGCATACGGCGAGCGATAGCGTCCCAATCAAAATGGTCGTGCGCGTACTGCTTGGCGGTTGCAACAACCTTCTTCGCTTGTTCCGGGTGCGCAAGAATCTCTCCTACCGCTTCGGCGATCTGCTCGGGCGAATCTTTGTCGACTGCCCATCCTGTTGTCGGCTTCTCAGGGTTGCGCTTCGCGTCAAAGATAAAATCGGCGAGACCGCCTTCTTGTGTCGCGATCATCGGGAGCCCCGAGATCATCGTCGAGACAAAGGAGATCCCCTGCCCTTCCGAGCGGCTCGGAGATACGAAGACGTCTGAGATCTTCCGATACTTCGCAGTCATCGTTCGGTCAACCTGGCCGGTAAAGACAATACGATCATCCACCGCAAGCTCGTGCGCAAGCGTAACCAGCATATCCTTATCAGCCCCGTCTCCAACAATCAAGAGGCGTATACGCGGCTCAAGGAGCGGGAGCGCGCGAATAATCGTATCGATCCCTTTCTGATACACAAGGCGAGAGACGCTTATGAGGAGTATTTCTCCTTCTTTCTTTCCTATTTCCCGCTTCAATGCTTCAAGCTCTTCTTCCGGATACTCTTGCGCTGAGGCGAGTGATGCGCCATTTGGGATCACTTCGACAGTCCCTGTGTAGCCGCGTTTCGGCGGCCAGGTCGCGAGATAGGTCGAGATCGTTTGGACTGCTCCAGCGGTTCTGAATCCCACGTCGAGAATGGGAGTACATGGGTACACAAACCACCGATCAAAGACTTTCTCATACGGATCGCCGTCTTGGAGCGAGAGCGCGTGCGGCACGCGCACCCCGAGCACTCGTGCGAGCACGACCGGGAAGAGCATGTAGGTCATGACCGACCAGAACGCATCGAAATGCCACGCCGCATTGAGCGAACGCGCCTTGAGCGCCGCGAACGGGATATAGAGCATCTTCGAGAGATATCCGCCGGCAAAGCTGATACGGTGTACGCGGACATTCCCGATCTGCTCTTCGCGCGGCTCGGCACGATCGAAGAGGAGCGTAATCATATGAAACTCGATATCGTCCGGGTCGATGCGGTCGGTAATCTCTTTAATCGCCACCTCTGCGCCGCTCACGAAGCGCGGATAGTATGCGAGGGAAAAGATAAGAATCCGGCGCTTCATTTACTTTTGCATTTCATGCTTCACCTCTTCAATATATTGCTCGAGCGAGTGCGACTGTTCCCAACCGAGGGCAGCAATCTTCTTCGTATCTGTATCGATAGCTGCTGACGGCCGACTCGTCGAGCGTGCCGGAAGCATTACGATCTCACCGCCGAAGAGTTCCGCTACTCCGAGAATCGGGTAACTCTCTTTTGCCGCGATGCTGTATTCATCGCGAGCACCCTTCTCACCGACAAGCACTAGACCTTCAACCGTATCGTTCACATGCGTATAGATGCGCTCCTGCGTACCCGGGAGCCGCACTTCGAGCGGTTCGCCCTTGAGAAACTTCTGCCTGAATATCTCGATCACGGTCCCATATTCTCCAGCTCGTTCGCGCGGGCCATAGACATTATAGAAATACGCAATCGAATACGGGAGGTCATACCAATGGCCATAGTTGTGCACCAACTCGGTGTTTGATGCTTTCGACCAGGTATACGGCGAGAGATCGCGTCCCGCGGTCCCCTCCGGGCGCGGGGTCGCCATCTTGGTCGACGATCCGGCGTAGACGAGCTTCCCTCCCCGCGTGCGCCAGAACTCAAGCACGGCAAAGGTTCCCTCCATATTGAGATTCCACACTAATGCCGGCTCTTCGATGCTCTTCGCGACACGCGAATATTCGCCCAGATGATAGATGATATCGGGCGACTCAGAGACATGCTTGTCGATATCCTTGGTGTGCCCATCGCGATATTCGACACCTTCGACATGATTGTCGCGACTGCCGGTGAAGTAGTTATCGAGCGATATGACGCGATATCCATCCTTCACGAGTCGCGCACAGAGGTGCGAGCCGATGAATCCGGCGCCGCCGGTTACGAGAGCGAGTTTGCGAGTATCGGTCATATGTTCAAACGGTAGTACGAAATCAAGAAAAAAGCGAATGCTTATAAGAAGATAAATACCCCTCCCGCTATCGCCAGGAGACCCATGAAGCTAAGCGTCCAGGGTGAACGGAAAATGCCGGTAGCTGGCGCGGTTGCGACTGCGGCAACCTGCTCCGCGGTTGCGGGTGCCCCCACGGCGACGGGTTCGGACGTCGCCGTGGGGGCTATAGCTGGTTCCTCATGCTTCGTGACTGATGTCGTTTTGCTACTAATCGATTCGACCTCCTGTACTGATGTATAACCCGGTCCTGACGCGGGAAGTTGCGTTTCAGCAGGAAGGCTCAGCGCGCTACCTGGGTCGGTCGATACGGCTGTTTGCGCCGAGGGATACTGCGCCGCCGTACCGCCGCTCGGGTAAGTGAGCGTTGCGCTAAACGTAACCGGCATGTTCATGATGGTGAACGGGAAAAGGACGTTCGCTTGCGGCAATATCGTCATGCCATCCGGGATACGGAACAGTCCCGTATCAGTCCTAAGCCGCCACCCAGAGAGATCTAATCGGTTGAGTGAATCATTCGCAACAATAATACCATCGCTCGTAATGGTGCTGATACGCACTAATGCCGAAGTTACTTTGATGGTCATTTCTTCGCGAGCTCGTGCCTCGCCATCAGATGCGAGAACGGTCACGAGATAGGTACCCGGATAACGATATGTCTTCTCAACATTCGTCCCAACCGCAGACGATCCGTCACCGAAGCTCCAGGTAACTTGCGCAGAAGAATCGATCGTGCCGCTTTTTGTCGTCAGACGTGCAATAAGAGGAATGGAGACATTCAGCACCGCTTTTTCTGTACCAAAAAGTTCGAGAGTAAGCGTGGTAGGCGGTGGCGTATAGAATGAGGCGCTGCCAGAACTTGCCGTACTGACTGTCGATGTGGCTGTTGTGGTCGTATTGGTCGTAGTTGATACTGTTCCGCCAACCGTTATAAGTGGCGCGATATCGGCATACGTTGATGGCCCAATACCGCTCACATTCTGAATATCTTCGATATGTACAAATAGGCCGTGCTGCGTACGATAATCGATGATTGCTGCCGCCTTTGATGGACCGATGCCAGGGAGCGTATCGAGAAGTGCGGCGTCAGCAGTATTGATATTGATCAGCGCCGCAAAAGCAACAAACGGCGTAATGAGGAAAATCGTAAGTAATCCAGCAATCCGCATATGTGACTATAATTCGCCTTTCAGCACCCTCTTGAGCTCGTTCTCAGAGACTTCGAATGGTTCCTTCTCGCGCGTTCTTGGGCGTGGGGGATTCGCTTGCTCTGTTTCTCTCCGCTGTTGTGCGGCAGGCGATTGTTCTAGGTTGCTCTTCTTCAGCACATCAGCAAGAGCTCCCTTGAGCGATTGCTGGTTCTGCGCCTGCTTCTGCTCTCGTTCTGAACTTACGTTTGTCGTCATCGTACGCAAGATCGACTTGAGTTCATCGGGATTCTTCGGCGATAGCGTCCGTCTGTCGGACGTCGTACGGCGCTCAGTGTGTCGCTGTTCTCCTTGCGGTAAGGATACTTTCACTTCTGCCTGCGGGAAACGCTGAGCAGAGTGGTGTATGGGTGCGGGAGCATGTTCCTTTGTGTCTACCACTTTCGGGCGAGCAGCTTCACGCGCCTCTCGTGCCTCACGAGCGTAGTCGGCGGATGTCTTCTTCCGGCGGGCATCAGCAGGGGCCTCTGAAGCGGCACTCGCCGTGAGTTCGTCTACAATCGTCTTCTCGACTCCCGTACGCGGAGTGCTGAATTGTGTACGAGAGGCAGCGACGACTTGTTCTCGATATGAGACCGGCGGCGGCTCGATCGGCGGGATCGTCACGGCTGAGAATGGCGCCGACCCGACACCGTCAATCATAAGCGAGAGGTAGATCTGACGCTTGTCGAGACTCACGATATCTTCCTGCGTGAAGCGCGGCATGAAGATCGTCTCAAGCACTTCAGCATCAAATGGTCCGACCCGGAAGACGACCGTAGTGCCGACGTTGCCGAAGACGGCATCGCGCACTTCCTCTTCCATCTGTTCGATGTATTGATGCGCGATGGTGAGATTGAGCTTGTATTTGCGCGACTCAGAGAGAATCTCGGCAAACGTCTCGTTCGCGAAGTTCTGGAATTCGTCGACATAGAAGTAGAAGTGCGGGAGCTTCGCAAGATCATCAGCACGAAGATCGGCACGGCTCATCGCACCAAGGAAGAGGCGGGTCGTGAGCATCGAACCCAAGAGTCGCATGTTCGTCTCGCCGACAAGCCCTTTCGAGAGGTTGATGATGAGAATCTTCCGCTCATCCATCATGGTGCGAATGTCGAATGACGACTTCGGCTGGCCGATGATATTCCTGATGAGCGGATTGCCGGTAAACTGACCAATCTTGTTCTGAATCGCCGGGGTCGCCTCTTGCGTGTAGCGATCACCATAGTTCGCGAATTCTTTCATCCAGAAATCTTTTACGACCGGATCCTTCACATTCTCGACCACTTTCTTGCGATATTCTTTGTCGGTGTACATGCGATTTACGCCGAGCAAAGTCGCGTCTGGATATTCGAGAAGCGCGAGAAGCGTATTCGTGAGGATATACTCCATACGCGCACTCCATGCGTCTTCCCATATCTTCTTGAAGGTCGCCATGAGACCGCTCACCACCAGATGACGCTTGTCATAACCAACATCTTCCATCACATTGAAAGCGATGGGGTTATCCATGTCGAAAGGGGCAAAATAAACGACATCGTTTATTCGATTCTCGGGAATGTAATCGAGGAGGCGCTCGACCGTGCCGCCATGGGGATCAATAAAAGCGAGTCCTTCTCCATTTCGAATATCCTGAATCGCCATATTCTCAAGCAGGGTCGACTTACCCATGCCGGTCTTACCGATGACATACATGTGCCGATCACGATCTTTTGACTTGATGCCGAACGGGACATACTTCCCCCGTGCATCAGTCGCCGCAAAATACGTTACGCGCTCAGGATTCTCCATTGTCTTGAGTATAGCAAATACCCGCGCCACTTTGTGGCGCGGGTATGAACTCTCTGCGAATTATCCGATCGCAGGCAATATCGGCGGTTCTGGAGTAGCAGGCGCGGGATCCTGATGCACCTCATGCGAACGAAGCGAGAGACCGATACCAAGCACAGCAACACCGAAGATGACAAGCAAGAATGAGCGCACGGCAATCGGCAAACCCGAAAACGGCGTGAACATCACCAAAACTCCAAGAAGGATGAGCGTGCTTGTGCGAGACATATTTTGATTGTAGCACTTTGCCCTTTCTATAGGAATACCCTACTGTATACCTATGGCGATACAGGCGGTGATATTTGATATGGACGGAGTACTGGTTGACACTCCCTTTGTCGCGTGCGAGGCGACAAACATGCTTTTGCAGTCTGCTGGCTTATCTTTCACTCAAGAGCAGTTTAAGAAATACTTGCGATTTGGAATCGAAGACCGGGTAAAAATGTGGAACCAAGAATTTAATAAGACTATTCCCGAGAAGGAGTTTTTTCATGAATTCATAGACTTACAAATAGCATTACTGCGGGAGGAGATGGAAAAAAGTGATCGGAAAGAAATCCTCTTGAAATTGAAGCTGCGAGGGTTCAAACTCGGACTCGCAACAAAAGCAAAGAAGGTTAAGGTCGACAAGATTCTTGAAGCATTAGATCTAGAAGATGTCTTTGATTCGATACTAACCGGCGATGCAACAACACAGTATAAGCCTCATCCTGAGGTGTATACAAACTCTGCGAAGAATCTCGGGGTCACTCCTGAAGAATGTTTGGTGATCGAGGACTCGCCACACGGTATCGAATCAGCAAAAAGCGCGGGGATGAAAGTATTTGCATACAAGACAAGAGTCTTTTCAGACGAAGATTTGGCGCAGGCCGACAAGATTATTTACGACCTAAACGAAGTACTCGATTTGCTCTAGTTTCAGACCTCCACGATGACGACAAACTCGCCGCACACCGCAGGAGAATGCTTGTGCAAACCAGGTATGCACATACTACTGACTACTAAGATCTATTTTGCTTCTTGCAGATCAAGCTTTACATTACAGTTGAGACGGTTGGGATCACTTACACTAACACTAGCTAATTCTCTTAAAGAAAAAGCATACTTCCGCCTTGTGGTGTCAGGAATAGAGCCAAGACCAAAACTAAGTTGTTTCATATATTCTTCTGTCTTAAAAACGACCAAGCCTTTAGACGACGACAAACCACCGAAGTCACCATAAAAATATCGGTGACCATCTTTTAAAATCATGCTAATAGAATCTCCTTCCTTAACTCTATTACTCTTGAAGAAATCTTCTATCTTTTGACACAATTCCTCGGTGGTTTTTTCTTCCTGCTCAATGCGATGCTCCTTGATGAGATCCTCGTTTTGACTTTTTCCTACCAACAACACTCTCTCTTTATTTTCATCTATAATATATTCTGCTCCACCTTTCAAAAGCTCAGCGTCAGAAATTGTACGCGATTTTTCTAAACGTGCGATTTCTTCAGGAGTATATTGTTTCGGTTGTTCTGCGCTCATGATATTCGAAGGTTAGTTCTTATACCCCAATGCTACCCCCCCCTAGAAAATTGCAAGTCCGGGTGCACTCCGTTGCCCCTTCACGACTATCTGCTATACTGAACTTGTGCCTGCGGGGCGTCAGCCCTATTCGGCTAATACATAAGCCGAAGGCAGGCATATCAAGACCACCGACCTCGCGTCGGTGTTTTTGATTTCTAGTGAGCAAAGGGCTACCCTTGCTCAAATTACTCTTTTACGGCTCCACGATGACGACAAATTCACCGCGGAGATGGGAGGGGTGGGTAGTGAAATAGGTTTGGAGTTCGGCAGGCGTGCCGGCCACGAGTTCTTCATGGATCTTGGTGAGCTCGCGCCCCAGGGTGACGCGCATGATGTCGAGCGCCGCGAGCTCGGCGAGGAGCTTCTCGACTCGGTGCGGCGATTCATAGAGCACGATGGGAATCTCGCTCTCTGCGAGTTTCTTGAGTGCGGTCTGTCTGCCCTTCTTGTGCGGCAAAAAGCCGACGAAGGTGAACGAGCCGTCGGCAAGCCCCGCGATCGAGAGCGCCGCCGTGAGCGCTGAGGCGCCCGGTATCGCCTCAATCAGAAAAGTATCGAAGTCTGACTTCGATACTTGCGCGCGAATGTGCGCGACGAGGCGCGACCCAGGGTCCGAGATGCCCGGCGTGCCGGCATCTGAGACGAGCGCGATCTTCTCTCCTGCTTCAAGCCGTTTAATGACTTCATCGGCTTTCTTCGATTCCGTTGCCGCATCAAGGCGTGCGAGCGGCTTCTTGATCTCGTAGCGTGCGAGGAGCTTCGCGATGACGCGTGTATCCTCGGCGTAGATCACGTCTGCTTCCTTGAGAGTTCGAAGTGCACGAAGAGTGATGTCTTCCAGATTCCCTATCGGGGTCGCTACGACAGAAAGCTTGCCCTGAGTCATGTCGATGGATGTTCCCATATTATTTTTGTACGAGCGCGTCAGCGACTTTGTAGATGTCGCCTGCGCCCATCGTCATGATCGTGTCGCCTTTGCCATATTGTTTCAGTTCAGCCTGGATTGCGTCAAATGAGTCGCATGCGACAGCATCAATACCGGTCGCTTTAATCCGTTCTGCGAGAACAGCATTTGAGATTGTGCCATCATCGACTTCGCGAGCCGCATAGATCGGTGCAACAAGTACCCGATTAGCATCGACGAATGCAGTCGCAAAATCGTCGAGAAGATCGCGCGTGCGGCTATAGAGGTGGGGATGGAAGGCGACGACAATCTTCCCTGATGACACTTTCGCGCGAAGCGCCTTGAGCGTCTCTCGCACTGCGGTCGGGTGGTGCGCATAGTCGTCATACACTTCTGCGCCTTGCGCGGTGATGCCTTTGTATTCAAATCTCCGCCAGGTCCCATGAAAAGCGGCGAGAGACGCGGCTATTGCCGTACTCGGCAGGTCAGACACGGCGCGCGCGGCCGCAACGGCCGCGCGCGCATTCATCTGATTAAACACTCCCGGCAAACGGAGATCATAGGTCGATTCTTGTGTATAATCAATAATCTTCGCCTGCGCGCCCGTAAGCAATGGCGCGATATGTGGGTTGTGAACATCGGTAACAATCGCACCGCTCTCAGGCACACGCATGATCGCTTTCCTGAACGTCTTTTGTAATGCTTCGAGTGAGGGAAAGTAATCGGTATGATCCCATTCGAGATTCGTGATGACGAGGACTTGTGGCAGAAGCTCGAGCATGTGATCGCGATACTCGCACGCCTCAACAACAAAGATCTCGGAGTCGCCTTTGAGATAATTTGAGTTGAAATCCTTCACAATCGAACCGATGATTGCGGTTGGCGACTCGCCCGCATCCTTCAGTATCTTTGCGAGCATGCCCGTCGTTGTCGTCTTGCCGTGCGTGCCCGCGACCGCAATCGTCAACTTCCCTTCTGATATTTGCCCAAGCGCGCGGAAATAAGAAATCTGGTCGATACCGAGCGAACGCGCCTGTATTCGTTCGGCATTATCTTCGGGTACTGAGTCGCTGTAGACAACCTTATCTGCATCGGTCGGCACATTTGCGGTATCGTGTCCGATTATGATCTTAATCCCCTTCGAATCGAGCAGTTCGGTTGTTGGGCTCGATTCTCTATCTGACCCAGAAACCGTCACGCCATAAGCCTGATAATGCTGCGCCAAAGCCGACATGCCGATGCCGCCGATGCCGATGAAATGAACTTTCTTGAGACTTTTATTTTCCATAAGATTGAACGAGCGCATTGAATTGGTCGCCGCGGTCGTACTCGTTCTTGAACATGCCAAAAGAGGCAAAGGCGGGCGAAAGTAAGATAGTATCGCCTGGATGTGCCGAAGCGAAGGCTTCTGCCACCGCATTTTCGAAGCTGTCGAAGACTGATGCGCCTTCGATAAACTCCAATACACGATTGGTCCCCGTCCCCGCGAGAAGAATAATTCGTTTCAGTTCTGGCAAACGAATGAGAATCTTGTTCATATCGAGTTCCTTGTCGGCTCCGCCCATGATGAGAATGGTGTGCGCGGTGCCGAGCGCATCAAGCGCAGCAAGAGTCGCTTCGGGTGTGGTGGCGGTCGTGTCGTTATAGACCTTCACGCCGCCTACCTCGCGCACGAACCCGAGACGGCCCGGCACGCCAGCGAAATGCTCAAGCGCCCGACGACTTACTTCATCATCAATCCTCATCGCGCGAGCGGCAGCGAGCGCGAGCGCGGCATTATAGCGGTTGTGCACGCCCGGAACTTTCAATTCCCACGAACCTGGCAACTTCCCTTCATCGGCAACGACAACCTTCGATATGATGTGTTCGCCAAACGCCTCGATAACGGTCGGCGCGCACTGCGCGCCGAGGACGAGTGTATCGTCAGGGTCTTGATGCAAAAAGATGTTCGCCTTGTCGGTGAGGTATGCACCTGGGTCATCTTTGTAGTAATTCGTGTGATCGGGATAGAGCGTCGTGAAGACAGCAATCTGCGGTGAGAGATTCGCCTCGCCAAGACCCTGACACTGCCACGAATCGAGCTCGAGCACAGCGACACTTTCTGGCATTGTTTCTTTAAGGAGCGCGAGGGTCGAGACGCCGCGCACATTGCCACCGAGTAAGACTGGCTTCTCTGCTTCTTTAAGAATTGCGGCGATCATATGCGTCACGGTCGACTTGCCGCGAGTACCCGTAACACCAATTATCGGCACACCAGAAAATTCCATAAAAAGATCGGCGCTCATGCGGACGGGAATACCCTGCCTCTTTGCTTCGGCAATGTAAGGTGAATCGATCGGAACTCCTGCCGCCTTCACGACAAGGTCGCGATGACTAAAATCTTCGAGCCGATGCTCGCCGAGAACGAAAGTTATATCCGGGAAGTCTTTAAGACTTGCGATCGATTCTGCAAGCTCTTCTCGGCTCTTCAGATCGGTCACGATGAGTTCCGCACCGCATTCGGCAAGATACCGCGCATCCCCGGCGCCGCGACCGAGCAGGCCGAGTCCCATGAGGGTAATCTTCTTCCCGCAGAAATAGGGCGATGCATCCATACGCGCATGCTAACGCATATACGCCTTATCCGCACCTATTGCTTCGCGCACGTGGTCGTCGCAAGAATGTCTTTGTGTGCAAGCGGAAGAGATGTCATAGGGACGGAAATAATCTCATACGGAGAGGTTACCGCTACCTTTGAGGCACAGGCTCCGTCAAGCTCAACTACCGTTATCGAGACGAGACGCTCTGTAGCATCTTCTATCTTTGCGATGCTGATTGACGTGCTTGATTCATCCCCCGCAAAGACGGCAAGCACCTGATGAGTCTTGAAGTCAATGGTTGGCGGTGTGCCGGTTGCATTCACCAGCTTCCAAAGTCCTGAGAACTCGTCAGCGGAGGTAATCGAATAATTCACGCGCTTCTGTACGGCTGACTGCTTGCCCTGGAGGATCGTTGTGAACGGCACGACAACCGCCGCTGGTTGAATAGACCCTGCAGGAAGATGTATCTGAGAAGGTGCTTCTATACTGAATAATAAAACGAGTACACCAATCGCAATGGCGACAATCGGTACTCCGATAAGAATAAATTTATCGTGCATGCTCATAGTATACCCTCTGTTCTTTACAGATTTGTAGCAAGGTGTGTATATGAAATAGTAAAATCCTGTGTGCACGCTCTAGGAGTCGAACCTAGGACCGCCCGAGTATCAGTCGGGTGCTCTACCAACTGAGCTAAGCGTGCGTTGGTGAACTCACTGATAGTAGCAGAAACCTTGTTCTATTTCCACCAAAAACAAAACGCCCTTGTGTGTGGGCGTTTTGTTTGTGTAGAAAGATGTTTTGTGTGCGCTCTTTTGTTCCGCCTATTCTGCCCCGCTTGAGAGCTCATATGTGGCTCTCAAGCGACCACCCGATTACGTTCCCGGGCGCTCGAGTATCGTTTAGAGACGAATACTATCTCTCACCCGCTCTTTCTTGAAGAAGGGGCGGGTATCGACTTGTTAGGCCTTTCGGGCACTAACGATTCCAAATTGGATATGTTCCACGAACAGCTTCCGCTACCCGTGCCTTGTTCTGTTTCCCCTCGTGTCGCCACGAGGCATGGACTATATCATCATCCGTTCTTCAAACCGCGCTCGCTTCAACGGATGCCATGACCCGATGATACGCGCGAAGTCTGAATGCGATTCGGTACTTACAAAACAGCGCCAATAATTCGGATCGACCTTGCGGCTCGGATTGTGGAGCACGCCGGTTTTAATGCCGAGTGATTGAAGCACTGATTTGATCGATCGCATCTTTTCTAGATCCTTTTGGACGAGTTGAATGTAGAATGTGGCGTTCCGTGAGTGAGGAATGCCACCTTCTGCATCGAAGAAACCGCGGATATACGCCGCTTTTTCTTCACGCGTCTTGAGAATAAAGATGTCGAAATTGAAATCAAGGAATGATGCAGTGGTCTCCAGATCGTATACGTCACGCGAGCCTTCTCGATACATCCACGACTTGTGGCCGAGTTGTTCGAGTAGGTTTTTAAGAACCGTAAGCCACTCGGTCCCTTTTTGGGAAAACCGAATGCGATTCTTGCGACGATACGCATCATGAAGCGCCCCTTGCAGATATGCTTTGATTTCTTTTTTCGATTTGAACGGCGCTCGGCGTGTAGTCTCTGAGGGGTCATGCGTTTTTACGCAGCGGACTTCCCTGCTGATTTTCTGCACCTGTCGCATTGTCACGGGCATAATTACATTATACCGCGTAGCGCAGGATACTCAGGTCTTCCAGCATATAGCCGAGTTTATTTTTCAGGAGATTACTCTCCAGCGTCGCAACCGGTGCAGTATGCACCAACGACTTAGTCCTTGTCACTGAATTTACCGTAGTCCTGCGCAAGGCAGACCTTCGGGTACCCCCAGCTCCCTTGACTTGACGGGCGGTATTTTGTGTTATGTAATATTACTACTACATTCCCAAACACCACTGGGCAAGCAGCTTTCCTGCACCCTAGCGGTTTCCATAGGTGCGCGCTTTCTTTCCGAGAGCGCGCAATTGATCACGCGTTTTAAGAATCTTTTCAAAGCCCGCATCCGTAAGATGCTCCTTGCGTCGATAGGCGAGCACTATATCCTTAAATAGAACATAGGACTTCGCTTTCTTTGCTTGGAGCGGGTTCTGGTCTAAAAATGGGAAGAGTTTTTCTTCCATCTCGTGCGTACTGGTGACTTTATACTTCGCATGCGGATACCATCCATATCGCTCATACGAGCAGTCATAGATTCTTCCACACCCGATAGTCACACAGATGCGCTCGAGGATTTCTCGATCATCATCACGGACTTCGATTTCGAATTCTGGACGCACCTCAAGTCCGCGCGACAGCGTTGCATGCCTACCGATACTAACGGAGAAGGAACCTTCTCCATCAATAAATCCAGCAATATACGCCCCGTCGAGCGGCTCACTATGAATTTGGTCCTTCCCGTACGGAGCATTGAGAGCAGGATTTCTCCGCCTCTTTTTCTGTACGGTACTACGACCTCTGCTGACTTCTGTCATGCCTTCTGTTATGATTGCTCATCAACATACCTCGAGGTTAGTTTACCACGAGGAACATGACAGATCTCCCACGGTAACCCGAGCATCTTTGTATATCTATCGCGATGCCACTACACACATACAGCATTGGTGTGGCTGGATTCTCCCTGTACTCGCGGGATCTCCCGCTGTATGTGCCACAAACTGACATTCACGCTAGATACTGCTACTTTCACCCTTCATGTCATGCCTCGCGGCATCGACACTGCGATTTCGCTTCACCCCGCCACGAGGTGGTTGGACTATCTTCTTACAAGAGCACCAACTAGATGCTCGGATCGCATGGCGACCCGAGTACAAGACTCGAGAACGTATTCACCCCAGTTTGGCTGACCTGGGATTACTAGCAATTCCGGCTTCATGAGGTCGATTGCAGACCTCAATCCGTACTGGGGGCGGTTTTATAAGGATTAGCTCCGCCTTACGGCATTGCGACCCGTTGTACCGCCCATTGTATTATGCGTGCAGCCCAAGGTATCAAGGGACATGCTGATCTGGCGTCATCCCCACCTTCCTCTCCCGTGAGGGAGCAGTCTCGCCTGGCCATATAGGCAACAGACAACGGGGGTTGCGTTCGTTACCCCACTGAAGGGAACAGTTCAAACCACGAACTGACGACGACCATGCATCACCTGTCCAACACCCTCGAAGGCTCCCCGGCTTTCACCAGGGATGCAGTTGGATTTCTAACCTTGGTAAGGTTCTTCGTTTATCGACGAATTAAGCCGCATAATCCACCGCTTGTGCGAGTCCCCGTCTATTCCTTTGAGTTTTAATCTTGCGATCGTACTACCCAGGCGGCTCGCTTACCGCGTTAGCTTAGCCTCACAGAGGGTCGATACTCCGTAA
>JAHFMM010000025.1 GCA_023264495.1 bacterium
TATGAACCCATGAGCTGATTGATGTCGGCTTGGAATTGCGCGGCAAAGCCCATAACCCCATCGCCATAAGAAATTGTTTGCAAAATATGGTATAATAGCAACATGGATACGAGCAAAGAACTCGCCGATTTCATCGCCTCGCGGAAGAGTCTCGTCTGGTATGTGAAGGATCCGCGCGCCCTCGACGAAGAGGCGATCGTCGAGGCGACGCTCAATTACGGTAACTGGAATGATGTCCAAAAAGTGATCGGCATTCTCGGCGTTTCGCGCGTCGCAGAGATATTCAGGAAGCAGGTCTCCCGTCCGCGTAAAAATTATCGTCCTGAAGTCGCCCATTATTTCAGGCTCTATTTCGACAAATATGCAATCCCTGCATAAAGAGATCCTCACGCAGGAGCAGGTCGATCTCCTCCCGCTGATTTCTGCATTCAGAAAGGACTTCGGGCTCGTCGGAGGTACAGCGGTCGCGCTTTATATCGGCCATCGCGAATCGATCGACTTCGATATGTTCAGCGAGAAGAAATTCGGCAATCTTTCTTTGCTCAACAAGATACGAAAGACGCATCATGCCGAAGAAATCGTAGTTAACAAAGAAGGTGAACTTACCCTTCTTATCAACTCCGTCAAATTTACGTTCTTCCAATATCCTTACCACATCCCCTACCCAGGAGATTTCGATGGCATCGTCCGTCTCCCCTCTCTCCTCACGCTTGCCGCCATGAAGGCATTCGCGCTCGGTCAACGCAACAAATGGAAGGATTATGTCGACCTGTATTTTATCCTGCGCGATCACTTCAGCGCCGAAGAGATATCGAGACACGCTGATGAGCTGTTCGGGGCGAACTTCAACGGCCGCATGTTTCGCAATCAGCTCTCCTATTTTGATGACATGAATTATCGCGAGGAGGTCATCTTCAGACCGGGATTCGAGGTCTCGGATGCAGAGGTAAAACGCGCTCTCGAAGACTACAGTCTTGCTTGATTGCTACCCGCCCATGAGCTGATTGATGTCAGCCTGGAATTGCGCGGCAAAGCCCATCACCCCATCGCCATAGAAGGCATACGCAGGATTCCTCGCCCCAGTCCATCCGGCGAAGTAGCGAAGGGCGGCAAGTCGCTCGGCAGCCGTGGTTTGTGCCCCCGCGCCATTGTCGGCCATGAGCATCGCAGTCGCCATGATAGCATCCTGGGCGCTCCATGGATTCGATGGCGACGAGCCGCCGGTAAGTTTACGCACGCGATCCTTGCTCGCGACATATTGCCACGGCCCCTGCCAGAATGAGGATCCAGCGCCTGACGGCGGCGTACAGGTACCTGTATTCTCATTTAGAAAACCACCGTAGCAAACCCAGGTCGAAGGGATGAATTGTCCCGGCCCCATCGCGCCGCCCCACCCATACCACGGCTTCTTAGAAACTGGCATCTTGTTGGGGTCGAAACCGAGCGTCTGGGTGATATACACGAAGACGGGCTGATCGCGATTCGGCGACATGTCGATACGCCACGTTCCAGTACCAAGATTTTCGCCCAGATTTGTCTCTTGCTTCAAGACGCCGAGGGTCACGGCCGCACGCGTACCAGTCGCTTTCTCAGCCGCCTGCGCATACGCGAGCGCAGTGCCGAAAGGGATCGCCGCGCTGTCGCGGAGCGTGAAGAGTTCAGAGCGAATCTGCGCGGCAGTCTTCTGATTGCCCGCGATGAGCTTCTGATAGTTCGCTTCGATGCCTTTTGTTTGCGTAAGCAGTTTCTGCTTGTCTGCCTCCTGCGCTTGCACTTGCTGTTTCGCAAGCTGGGCGACCGTACGCAATTGCTCTTGTTCGGCGAGACGAGACTGAAGCGCCTCTTTTTCTACCTCGGTTGAGGCGCTCGTCTGCTCGATCTGATTGAATGAATCCATGAGTGCTCCTCGGATAGACACGAAGGCATCAAGGTCTCCGAAGAATCCCGAAACATCTTGTGAGCCGAGCGCAACCGTCACTGCCGAATAGGTGTCGAGCATCTGCGTCTGCCGCAAGATCTGTGCAAGCGACTCCTTCTCTGCATCAAGCTGTGCGGAGAGCTGCGAGAGCGTCTTGTTGTGCACGCCGATATTGTCGTTCAGCTGGGCAATGACGACATTGATTGCTTGGATTTGGAGCTGTGTCTTCTTAATCTCTGCATTAAAAGCGTTGATTTGGGTCTGGAGCGTTTGATGCTGATTTTGTGCCGTATCAAGAAGCCCTTGTTGTACGGCAATCTGACTCTCGATAGTGTCGAGTTGATTCTGAAGCGTTTGCTGCCGTTCGTTCACGGACTGTGCGATATTCTGTGCGTTCGTTGAAAGCGGCGCGAAGAACAGCATCCATCCGAGAGCAAAAAAGAAAAATCGGCTCATCGTCCGACTAGTGTACCATGTCGCTTTAGTGAGATTTAGGCCACAGGAGCTTCGGCTTCTTCTTTACCCTTCTTCTCCACTTCGATCGCAGAAATATCCGCCGGCGCTTCCTCAACTTTCTCGGCAGCGACCTCTTGTGCGATTGCGATAACCTCTTCCGGCTCAACCATGAGCTCGACACCAGCAGGAATCTGCAGATCCTTTGCATGAATCTGGTCGTTCAGAACAGCGAGGAGCGACAGATCAACCTCGATCGTGTGCGGGAGATTCATCGGGTCTGCCTCGATCTCGATCTCATGAAGCACTTTGATAAGATTCGCGCCCTTCTCAACCGCCGCCGATTCGCCGATGAACGTGAGCGGAACCGCGACCTGCACCTTCTCGCCTTTGGTTACGGCGTAGAAATCAACATGGCGCGGACGACTTGTTATCGGATCGCGATCCGTCTCGTGGATAAGTGTCGGGATATCAGCCCCGAGACCAGTGAGTGCAACGATGGTCGCCTCCCCCGCTTCGCGAAGCACTTTGGTAAATGCAATCGCATCGACCGTGATTGGTGTCGCTTCCTGATGCGCGCCATAGACAATCGCAGGGATGCGGCCTGACGAACGAACCGCCGACAGGGTCGCGGCATTCGTATCGCGCTTCTCTACTGTAAGACTCAACATATCGCTCGACTATACGGGAATTGCCTCAGAAATGCAATCTCTTCGTAATTCACAGCTGCTAGAGAATGTTGGACATGTTATGTCCAACATATCTACTCGAGAGCGTGTGGTGTTCTTTCGGTCTTTTCGCGGTCAGAGAGATATTCACGCAATGAACGTTCATACATCCGAGCGTTTGTCTCGAAAGGTTCCTTGGTAAGGATAGATGGGAAATTTTTCATACCGCAATAGTCTCGCAAACTGCTCCACCGATCTTCTTTAAGATACGTCAGGGCAGCGTCAATGTCTTGCACGAATCCTTTGTCACGTTCACGCCAAGTACGAGCGGGCGGAAAATCGTCGAGACCGTTGAGGTGGATGTAATGTAGAACGTACAGGAAGTGCGCCTCGGATTCGAGGCGCACTTTTTTGGTCGTATCGAATAGTCGACCATGTCGTTCGTGCCGCTCATTGAAATACCGCCCGTAGCCGCGCATCTTCTGCAGGAACGTCGAGAGACCTTTCTCGACCTTTTCCGACAAGAGCAAGTGCACGTGATTAGGCATAAACTTCCATCCATGTACGTTGATGATCTGTTCTCGAATATCGGACATAACATGTCCGATATTCGATACTGACTGACGTTGTAAATAGGTATCTGCTGGGTGTACATCATTAAATTCGTATAGGTCATGCACGAACCGCGCGCGGTCCTGATCATCTATAAAAATTCTGCGGCCATCGACACCGCGATAAATTACGTGGTAGAAGGTTGTTTCTTGTGAAGGTTTAAAGTTGGACATATCATGTCCAACTTTAAGAGAGTGCTGCCGAGACTTTAGCAAGGCGCTTGATGAAGGCTTCTCGAGCGGCCGGGACATTCTCTTCTTTACCCTGCCACAGAGCAAGCGCTTCTTCTTGGAGCGCGCGAGCGTAGCAGAAGGTAAGCGGCCACCGCGCATTCATCGCGCGCGCGGCGCGCGCGAGCGCCGCGAGATTCTCGGTCGCCTGATCTGGTGTCTGCCCCCCGGAGAGGAAAACGATGCCAGCAATCTGCTTCGGTACTGTCTCCATGAGCACAGTGAGCGTGTCCTCGGCGACTTCGTCCGGCGCGTCCTGCTTCCCGCTCTCTTTGCCCGAGAGCGCCATCGCAGTCTTCAAGATGACGCTTGCTGGGTCGACTGAGTGTTCGGCGAGCACTGAGAAGAGTGTTCCGAATGTCTCGGCGAGCACTTCGCGCGAACGAGCGCGACTATGCTTGCCCTCATAGAGCACCTCCGGTTCGAGAATCGGCACGAGCCCGGCGCTCTGCACCTCCTTCGCATAGCTCGCGAGGCGCTTTGCATTCTCATGGATCGCAGAAGCGGTCGGCAACTGGTCGCCATCGATGCGAACAACCGCTCGCCACTTGGTGAAGACTGCCCCCTGCTTCTTGTATTCACTGAGACGGGCTGGGAGATCGAGAAGCCCTTGAGTGATGAGCTCGTTGGGACTTGTCGGGAACGGCTCCGTTCCGAGATCGACCTTGATGCCCGGCGCAATGCCGCGCGCCGAAAGCGAGTCAGGAAATAATTTCTTATCATCGCCCTTTTGAAGCAGTGTCTCAGAGAAGAGGATGACGCCCGAGAGATACTCTTCGGCGCCAGGCGCGTTCAAAAAGAGATCGCGGAATTGCCGCCGTATCTCCTCTCCTGCGCCGATGCCATACGCGGCGAGGCGCTTGGTCGCCGAGGCGACACTCTCATCTGCCGCAAGGATCCCCTTGCCGGGAGCAAAGAACGATCGCGCTGTCGCTACCAAATCAATCATGCCTCTATCGTACCATGCGCGCAGTAGCCATCGTGAGCGATTTGTGATCACATGAGTGATTTACGAAATACCTCACCTAGAAAGGCACGGCACTCGTGGTAGAATCAAGGTCATATGAACCAAGACTTTATCGCTATCGGCGACACGGTCGTTGATGAGTTTATCCAGCTCAAGGACGCGCACGTGCATTGCGACATCAACACCGACGAATGCACCATCTCGATGAAATGGGGCGATAAGATCCCGTATGACTTCTCTATCCTCGTCCCAGCGGTGGGGAATGCCGCGAACGCGGCTGTCGCGGCCGCGCGCCTCGGCCTCTCGACCGGATTCGTCTCAAATGTCGGCAACGACAAATTCGGTACCGAAGTGCTCGATACCTTCAAGCGAGAGAGTGTCGATACACGCTATGTCGCCGTGAATGCCGGCCTCCCGACCAACCATCACTATGTGCTCATGTACAATGCCGAGCGCACGATCCTCATCCGGCATGAAGATTATCCTTATATCATTCCCGCAGACTTTGTTGCGCCAAAATGGATCTATCTCTCATCAGTCGGCGAACACTCCGGCAACTTCCACGCCGAGCTCGCGACCTGGCTCGCCGCGCACCCCGAGACGAAGCTCGCCTTCCAGCCCGGCACTTTCCAGATGATGATGGGAAAAGATGCACTCGCAAATCTCTATAGAGCAACCGAGCTTGTCGCATGCAATAAAGAAGAGGCGGAACGCATTCTCGAGATCGGCAAGACCGATATCAAAGACTTGCTTGCGCGCATGCACGCGCTCGGGCCGAAGATTGTCATCATCACTGACGGCCCGCAAGGCGCCTATGCCTCTGACGGCACCGAGATGCTCCGCGTCCCGATGTATCCCGACCCGAAGCCGCCTGTCGATCGCACGGGTGCCGGTGATGCGACCACCTCGACCATTGTCGCCGCGCTCGCGCTCGGCGTCCCGCTCCG
>JAHFMM010000012.1 GCA_023264495.1 bacterium
CGCCCGATGCGATGAGGACCGCCTTGCTTGAGAACTCCCTCCCCGATTTTGTCGTAACAGAGAATCCGCCATTGGTCTTTGCGAGTTTGACGACACGTTCTTTAAGTGCGAGCGAAAGCCATGTGCCTTTGACCGCGTCGAGGTGTGCATGGAAGGTTTTCGCAAGATCGGCACCGGAAATCATAGGTGTACCAATCCAATTTTCGATGCCTTCCGAGACAGTTGATTGTCCGCCGATTTCTTCGGCAATAAGAACTGCTTTTAGTTGCTTACGTGCCGCATACACTCCGGCGGCGACGCCAGAGGGCCCGCCGCCGATGATGATGAGATCGTTCATATGCATCTAGTATGTCGTATACGGTGGTACTCGGCAACAGTAAGTATGAGAATTATTTCTTGTGCCGGCGGAGGAAGGTCGGGATTGCGCCCCAAGCCTCATCATCTTCAGGCGAAGGAACGACTTCATTGTGCTTGCGAGGGAGTGCAGTAACAATCGGTTCCTCTTTTTCTATTGGGGTACTCGGTGTCTCGTCTTTCTGTGTTTCCTTTTTTTCATTCTTTACTTCCTCTTTCTTCTCAACCTTCTCATCACGCTTCAAGACATCATGATAGATGCGGCCGCGCTCTTCTTCGCGCTCTGTGGCTGACATCGCGAAGAGAGAGCGTTCAGGCCCCGAGTGTGAGGCATGAGCCGCGCTCTCAGGGAATCCGGTCGCGATAACGATGATGCGGATCTGGCCTTTCTTGAGCTTGTCATCCTTCATCATGCCGAAGATTATCTTCGCGTTCTTATCGACTGACTCATTGATAACCTTTGCCGCCTCTTGGACCTCCATGATGCCGAGATCATCGTTGCTTGCGACAACGAAGAGGATGCCCTTCGCACCGCCGATTGAGACGTCGAGGAGAGGGGAATTGACCGCCTGCTTCGCAGCAGCCGTGGCGCGGTCATCGCCATCAGCGATACCGATGCCCATGAGTGCCGGACCGGCACCCTCCATGATCGCCTTGATGTCGTTGAAGTCAGTATTGATATCGCCCGGAGTGGTGATGATGTCGGACACGCCTTCGACGGCTTGGCGGAGGATCTCATCGCACATGGCGAAGGCGCTCCGCGCTGAGGTGTTCATGTCGACAACGGCGAGAAGCTTGTCGTTCGGGATGACAATGAATGCGTCAACTTCCTTCTTCAGGTCTGCGAGGCCGCGCTCGGCGATCTCTTTGCGGTGTGCGCCTTCAAACGAGAACGGCTTGGTGACGACCGCGATAACGAGTGCGCCGACTTCTTTTGCAATCTTCGCGACACTAGCTGACGCGCCGGTGCCGGTGCCGCCGCCCATACCGCACGTGATGAAGACCATATCGCTCCCTGAGAGCGCTTCTTGTATCTCTTGACGCGTCTCCTCGGCCGCACGCTTCCCAAGCTCGGGATTCATGCCGGTGCCGAGACCGCGCGTGAGATTCTTACCGATATGGATCTTGCGTTTCGCCAGCGAGCGGTGCAGATCTTGCGCGTCTGAATTGATCGCGACGAACTCGACACCGCGCACCTTCGATTCGATCATGTGGTTGATTGCGTTCTTGCCGGAGCCGCCGACGCCAACGACACGGATTCGTGCAAAAGTCTCAATCTCAGGTTCAACGCGTTTTGACATAAGGTATGTTATGGATAGTAATGATTCCCCCTCATCATACCAGACCCGGGAGAGATGCAAATATTGACATTCCCAAGATGCAAATCCTTGTTTATGGGAGGAATTGTTGGAAGAATTTCCCGATGGTAGCCCCGAGGTTTCTCTGTGGCATATTAGTGTCCCCGGTAAGCCCCCAAAGCGCGAGACCGTATGCGACGGCCCAGGTCGCATCGCGAAGTTTCGTGTCAGACGAGAGACGGAACTCAGCGAGACGCGCCGGGAGCTTCAGCGATCCTCGAGCGATGTCGCTGATCGAGCCGATACCAGCGCCGCCGCCCGAGATGATGATGCCGGCAGGCAGGGGGCCGCGCCGCCCGATCGATTTCAGATGCTTATCGATAAGTGTGAAGAGGGTAACGAGGCGCGAAGAGATGAGGTCGTCGACTTTCTTGCGCGGGTACATCTGTCCGGAGAGGCGGCCGAGCTTGACGCGCTCGGCTTCTTCGAGCGAGACGCGGAATCCGAGCGCGATGTCGTCCGTGATGTGGCTCGAGCCCATCGGGAACACCTTCACAGAGACGGGGATGCCCTCATCGTAGACGACGATGGAGACCGTCTCGGCGCCGATATTCGCAAGCACGCACCCTTTCATCTTCTGTTCGCCGATAAGGAGGACATAGGAGCCGGCGAGCGGGGACGCCATCTGATCGATGATCTCGATATCGGCATCCTCGACCGCTTTCGCGAGGATGTCTTCGTGCTGAGCGAGACAGGTGATGAAGAGGTAGTCAACCTCGAGCCGGACGCCTTTCATGCCGACCGGATCGCCGAGCACTTTGGTGCCATCGATGCGGTACTCGAGTGGGATGCTATGGAGGACATGCCGGTTGAGGAATCCGGGAGCCGCCGCTTCGCGCGCGACCTTGTCGGCCTTCTCAAGATCAAGAGCGGTGATCTCCTGATCGGCGCGAGAGATGATTGCCGATCCGGTCGCCCGCGCTTCGTCGAGCGAGATGCCGCCGACCGCGAGGAAAGCAGAGCGTATCGGCACATGCGCGGTCATCTCGGCTTGCCGCTTCGCCTCGCGGATACTCGCAGAGACCTCCTCCTTATTAACGATGTATCCGTGCCGCAGGCCTTTTGATTCGGCGAGCCCGGTGCCGATGATGTGGAGTTGGCGCCCCTCGCGAGGATCAATAATCTCTTCGACCACGACCATCTTGACTTGGTACGTGCCGATATCAATGCCGGTTGCGATGCGGCGCTTCATGAGCGTGCGTACGCGCGCGGCGCGGTAAGAATCGAGTTAAGAATCTGTGTTCGCATGCCTCCATAGTAGCGCCATGTGCCATTCCCTTCAAATGCAACAATCCGTGGATAAAGAGATAGAGGACGAATTTGCGTTCGCTCATTGCATGGTGCGGGGCTTGTCGAGATGCTTCGGCGAGACAGATGAAGATCTCCCCGTTTTTATTACTGAGCGCATACGACAGCACGTTGGGGACATACGATTTGCCACGGAGGAGTTCATTTAAGTCGCGCGCTTTCTTCTCGCCGATAAAGACAAGAGAGATCTCCCACCCCGGGAGTACCTCTTGAGCGATAGCCGTATAGGCAAAACGCGGCAACGAGCGCCGCGTGAGATTCTTAATATCGACCTGGGCCATCCGCTATTAGCGCTTGCGCGTCTTCTTGGCAGCAGGGTCGATCTTGCCGAGCTTCACGAGCTCGTTGTAATGCTCTCGACGAACCTTTGAGACGAGGGCGCGCTTGTGCTCGACATTTTTCGATATCGGGCGTTCCCAGTAGCGGCGATTGCGCGCCTCGCGCACGAGGCCGAGCCCTTGTGCGCGGCGAGTGAAGCGGCGAATGAGCGCGGTGGCACTCTCGTTCTTGCTGCGGCGTACTTCGACGCGGGTTCCTGCTGTTGCGGTCATGATGTCTCGTATCCTACCACAGGCACGGTCTGCTTGTCTATATAAAATAGAACCCGGCGCGCAAGCGCGCCGGGCGAAAGAAAGAGCTTGTTAGTGAGGGAAGATATGAGTAAGTATCTCGTTCTCGATATCTATTTGCCTATTGACCGCGCAAGCTTCTTCGTACAGACGCTTCCGATCGCTGAGCCATGTATCGAACGCGATCCTGAAGAATTCCCACACCATGATCGGCGGAATGTCAGTATCACGTATTACGGTTCCGAGATCCGCAATGGAGACGTTGACTGATATGGCCTCTTCATAGGATAAGTCGATGAGCGCGTACATGATTCTTATCAGCAGAAACTCTCCACTTGAACAATCAATGCCGAATGTTACATACTCATTGAAGCCAGTTTTCCTTGCAAAAGGCGTCCCGGCGAAGATCCCTTGCGTCTTCAGCGAGAATTTCTTATCAAGGCTGATGATTCGCGGATTGTCGCGCTCAAGATCGTGGCACAGATCACTGGAATCGGATTGGAGACATGCTAGTTTGCCAAGGGTCTGCGGCGTAAAGGTCTTCATGCATCGGACCAGTACGGAACGATAATGTTCCAATATGCCGAGCATCTGGTCATGACTGGTGTGTTCTCCGTGCAGAAGCTCTTTCAACACGCTTTGTACATTCTTTGGTGATTGCATACCCTACTCCTTTCTCTCATTAAGAGGAGCGTACTCCTCGGAAATCGTATTATGACGTGTGAAGAGTGTCGCGTCAAGCGACAGCCTTGAGACGGCCGATGAGGTCATCGAGCGGGAGGATAGTCTCGACCTGTGTTGCGCAGTTGCGGAGGATCGCTGAGCCATCGATGGCTTCTTTGCGCCCCATGATGAGGAGGTAGGGGCTCTTGGTATGTTCGGCAAGACGGAGCTGTTCAGTGAGCGACTCGACACCGATATGTTGGATAAGAGGGACATGCGCCTTCTTGAAATCTTCGGCTAAGCGTATCGAGAATCGTTTTGCCTCGTCGCCGATATGGACGAAGTGGAAACGCGGGCGCGGGGTCGGCACCTTCTTTATCAGAGCCCCTTCGCTCGCAATCTGGAAGACGCCGCCAGTCGCGCTGAAGGGAGAAGAAGGGAAGAAGTGCTTAGTGAGATCTCCGTAGCGCGATCCCCACGCGACACGGCGATCGCCGATAAGAAGCTCGAAGCACATATCGTTCCAGATGCTGCCGCGGCTCATCAGGTCGCGCGCGAGCTCGTAGGGGGTCTCCGTCATCTCCAAATATTCGAGCAGATCTTCAAAACGTTTTCGGCTGATGTCGGAGAGCTGTTCGGTCGGTGCCGGGAGGTCGTCAGCGCAGTCGTGTGCGAGCGCGAATTCGGCTGCCGCAAGCGTGTCGAGGCGCGCGCGGAGAAGGCATTCTTCGGGGAGGCTGTTTGCGCGCTTCTTGAAGAAAGTGCCGAGCTCGCGCGCGTAGCGCGCGCGAGTCTCTTTATCACCCATTGAGTTGATACGCACGACCGGCGTCTCATGAAAGATGTCTTTAGCAAGCGCAATGAGTGCGCGGATGATGACCGTATCGGCGAGCGCCCGATCGGCGCCGAGGGCGTGGAATTGGATGACAGCCTTCTTCTGCGCAGGCCGCCCCGGTGCGAGATTGGTATGCCAGACGAAGATCGGTTGTCGTGCTGAAGGCTGTTGCTCGATGTTTTGAAATTGTTTTAAGAAATGCACGACCGCGTCAGCGTTTGAATCAAGAGTGAGATTGGCGAGCGTGTCTGGGTATGTCGCCTTCCGCGCACCGCGCGCCTTGAGCGTGAGTGCTGAGAGCGGAGTGAAGCCGTAATATTGGCCGATAGCATGTGCCTTGGCGAGGAGTTCGTCTGCTGGGATTGTCGCGCGCATCATGGAGCGGTGGTGGTGGCTGCTTGTGCCGAAGCGTAGTTCGCCGCGCCGGGGAAGAATCCGACCTTGTTCGCCGGGAGGAGACGGAGGTCAACGCGGCCGATGATATTCTTGCGCGGGAGAGTCCCCCAATAGCGGCTGTCAGAGCTGTTCGGGCGATTGTCGCCCAAGACGAAGTATTCTCCCGTGTCGAGCGAGAAACTCTTTGAATACGTTGCGTCTTCATTCACGATATACGGCTCGGGGAGCGTGATGTTCTCGCCGGCGGTCGTGGTGATCGTTACGCTGCCGCGATTGATAGAAACCTTCTCGCCCGGGAGACCGATGACGCGCTTGATATAGAAGACAGAAGGATCGCCCGGATAACGGAAGACGACCACATCGCCGCGCGCTGGAGAAGAAAATGCATACACGATCTCGTCGATGATGAGGTAATCGAGATTCTCGAAGGTCGGGTGCATCGACTCCCCATCGACAACAAACGGAGAGATGACGAAGACGCGGATAGGAATCACCACGACGATGATAAGGAACGCGAGCGTGAAAAGATCCTTCAAGAGACCCTTCCCAAGGTTAGACATGCGAGCATTGTACGCGCGTTGCAATTCGCACGCAAGTTTTTCAGCTCGATGTGCTACCATACGCGCATGACGCTCGTCATCGCGGGGCTCGGGAACCCGGGCAAAGAATATGAAAAGACGCGGCACAACGCGGGGCGGCGCGCGGTCGAGCTTCTTGCGAAACAGGAGGACTGCGACGACTTCATTTTTAATAAAACGAGTAATGCGCTCGCGAGCAGGGGCGTTATTGCGGGCGAAAAAGCGACTCTCGTGCTACCAGAGACGATGATGAATCTCTCAGGGAAGGCGGTCGCGGCATTTGTGAAGACGCCGAAGGCGGCGAAGGATCTGCTCGTCATCCATGATGATCTCGATTTGCCGCTCGGCACCATCAAGATGGTCTTCGGGCGCGGGAGCGGCGGACACAAGGGAGTCGAGAGCATCATGCGCACGGTTAAGACAAAAGATTTCGCGCGTATCCGGATCGGTGTCGCGCCGGCGGGGAAGAAGAATCAGGCGAAGAAGCTCAGGGATGATGAGAAAGTCATCAAGCTCGTGATCGGCAAGTGGAAGCCGAGCGAAGAAGCGGCAGTGAAGAAGGCTCTGAAAAAAGCGGTAGAAGCCGCACGTCTCTTCGCGAGCGAGGGTATCGAAGCCGCCACAATGTTCGCCAACACGCGCTAGAGGGAATCTAGTATCGAAGTCAGACCTCGATACTTTGGTTATTGAGGTTAGTAAAGACAACCCCCGCGGGCCGGAGGCCCGCGGGGGTTTGACGAACGCGATGATTATTTCTTCGGAATGAAAGTGAGCGTCATGCGCTGATCCTTCGGATCGAAGAGCGAGATGGTGAAGGGATATGTCTTCCCGAGCTCAAGCTTCTCACGAAGCTCAGCTGGCGAGGCGAACTCGCTCACGTGCACCAAGCCCGCGACGCCTTCCTCGACTGAGGCAAGCGCGCCATGCTTGTTGTACTTGATGATGACGCCCGGCACCTCCATGCCCTTCGAGTAGCGCTCGGCGGCGGTGTGCCACGGATTCTCCTTGAGCGCTTTAATCGAGAGCGATATCTTACCGTCCTTGATCTCGATGACCTTCACGCGCACCTTGTCGCCGACCGCAAAGAGCGCGTGCGGATCCTCGACGAGCCCCCAATCGAGCTCGCTGATATGCACGAGACCTTCGAGCCCCTGCTCAAGCTTAACGAACACGCCGAAGTCGACAATACCCGTCACTTCGCCTTCGGTTGCATCGCCGACCTGGTACTTGTCGATGAGCGACGCCTTCTCTTCAGACTCGCCATCGGCGCGCTCTGAGAAGATAAGTTTCCCCTCCTTCGCATCAGCGGTGATGATGCGTACCGAGAGCGGCTTGCCGACAAGGAGTGCGAGCTCGCTCAGGATCTTGTCCTTATCGCCCTCTGGCACGCGAGGATAATGCTCGCTCGAGAGCTGGCTTGCCGGGAGGAATCCCTGGATACCTTGCCATGAGAGGATGAGCCCGCCCTTGTTGGCCTCTTCGACGGTGAGCGAATAGATCGTTTGCGAGAGTATCGCCTGTTCCGCCTCTCCCCAGATGGCGGCCTGGCGCGCCTCCTTGAGCGAGAGCTCGATATAGCCATCGCGGCCGGCAGGGTCGACGACCTTTGCGCTTATCGTATCGCCCGGGTTTGCCTTGCGAAGCACGTCAGCGGCGTTCAGATATTCGCGGCCATAGATGAGTCCGGTGCCAAACGGCGGCAAATCGATATAGATGCGGCCGCGGTTGATCGCGATAATCGTACCTTCAACGACATCCCCAGCACCTGGAGGTGTCGGGATAGCATCAACAAGTCCGGCCATCGGGTGGCCGTCAGCGAGGTGGATGGTCGCTATCGGTGCAGCACTCTTCTTTTCTTCTGACATATATACTAGCGGTGGAGATTTTCGCGAAGGGTGCTGGAGCCTTGCGGCTGCCAGGGTTAGCGCCTTCCTACTTCTCTCGCACGCGATGAGCGTACTATAGCAAAGCATAGTAAAAAATGCTAGAATAGGCGCATTATGGTCATCACGCATCATGGCGGACAGTGCTTCAAGGTGACATTTGGCGACTTGACGCTCGTCTTCGATCCGATTGCCAAGAATGCCACGCTCCCCTCGGTCCGCTTCGGCGCCGACATCGCTCTTGTCTCGCGCAATCATCCTGATATGAACGGCGTCGCTGAAGTTACTTTTGGCGATAAGGTTCCTTTCGCCATTACCGGCCCTGGTGAATACGAGCGGCAAAATGTCACTATCCAGGGATTCCTCTCGAAGAGTTTGTACGGGCTCTCGAAAGAGCAAGAGAGTGCGGTGAATACGATATATAGTGTCAGCCTCGAGGACATGACGCTCGTGCATCTTGGCGCTCTTGCCGATACGGCCATCAGCAAGGAGGCGCGCGAGAGCATCGGAGAGATCGACGTCCTCTTTGTGCCGATCGGCGGAGACGGTGTCTTGAGTGGTGCGAAGGCGCACGAACTCGCCGTCTCGCTTGAGCCGAAGATTATCATCCCCATGCATTGGTCCCATGGCGGGACGTCCGAAGGGACGCAAGGTATGGGAGCGCCGAAATCACTTGAGACTTTCTTGAAAGATTCTGGATACGGCGTTGAGAAGGTTGATAAATGCACCCTGAAGAAAAAAGATCTCGTTGGGCGCGATGGGAGTATACTGGTACTAACGCCATAATCATGAAGACGCTTATCACTCATATCGGAAACGGTCTCGGACAGCTCAGAGAGAAGCCGCATCATGTTCGCAAGCGGATAGCGCTTGGCGCCGCTGCCATCGGGAGCGGGATTATTGCTGTAGTATGGCTCGCCGGCAATCTGCTTACCGGGACGTTTGCGATTCAAGGGACGAACTTTGCTATGAGTATCGGCCAGGGCGCCGCTCCGGCAACGGAGAGTAATGCTCCGGCTGCGACTGGGCTCGCTGGTGCCGCGGCGGTGCTTAACGACACGAACACCCCGGCTCATATCGAGGTAGTTGATGTGCTGCCGCCCGCCCCGAAGCAACAACCTGAGAAAACCGTTTTGCCGTTCTAACTGCAACAAGAGTACATCATGCCGCGCAAGAAAGAAGATATGAATACTGATGAAGAGATGGTGACGAAAGTCACGGCAAATGTCATCAATCAGCCGATCGTCTCTGAGATGCGCCAGTCGTATATCGACTACGCGATGACGGTTATCACCTCGCGCGCCTTGCCCGATGTGCGGGATGGGTTGAAGCCGGTGCATCGCCGCATCCTCTACGCCATGAAGGAGATGGGGCTCGCGCCGGGCGCAAAGTTTCGTAAGAGCGCCGCGGTGGTAGGCGATGTGCTCGGCAAATACCATCCGCATGGCGATACGGCAGTTTATGACTCGATGGCGAAGATGGCTCAGAACTTCTCATATCGGTATCCGCTCGTGCTCGGGCAGGGCAACTTCGGCTCGATTGACGGCGACTCACCGGCAGCGATGCGTTACACCGAAGCGAAGATGTCGCGCGTGAGCGAAGCGCTTCTCGCTGATATTGAGAAGGAGACTGTCGCGTGGAGCCCGAACTATGATGCGACCCGTGATGAGCCGAGCGTAATCCCTTCAGCGCTCCCGAATCTTCTCTTGAACGGGACGCTCGGTATTGCGGTCGGTATGGCGACAAACATCCCGCCGCACAATCTCCGCGAAGTGGTCGCCGCGACCGTGCACTTGATCGATAATCCAGACGCGACAACCGATGATCTCCTGCAATTGGTGAAAGGGCCTGATTTTCCGCTCGGAGGCGTCGCCTTCAATCAGACTGATATACGACACGCCTACGGCACGGGCAAAGGGCCAGTCGTCGTGCGCGGCGAAGCGGAGATTGTCGATGATGGGAAAAAGGATACGAAGATTGTCATTACCTCGATCCCGTATCGTGTGAATAAGAGTGAGATGATCGCGCGTATCGCCGAGCTCGTGCAGGACAAGAAGATAGAAGGCATTCGCGACTTGCGCGATGAATCGACTTCGGATATCCGTGTCGTTGTTGAGTTGAAGGGGACAGCGCATCCGCAAGCCGTTTTGAATGCGCTCTATAAGCACACCGACCTGGAGAGCACCTTTCACTATAATATGCTCGCGCTCGTTGATGGCGTTCCTGAGATGCTCTCGCTGCAAGGGATGCTCACGCACTTCATCAGTCATCGCCAAGAGGTCGTGAAGCGCCGCACGGAGTTTGATCTCCGCCAGGCTGAAGCGCGTGAGCATATCCTCCTCGGGCTCTGCAAGGCGCTCGATCATATCGATGAAGTCATCGCGATCATCAAGAAGGCAGCCGATGTGCCTGCTGCGAGCGCCGCACTCCAGAAGAAGTTCGGCTTCTCGCCGCAACAGGCCGCGGCCATCCTCGAGATGCGCCTCTCGAAGCTCGCCGGCCTCGAGCGCAAGAAGCTCGAAGACGAACTCTCTGAAGTGCAGGCACTCATCAAGAAACTGAAAGACATCCTCTCTTCGCCGAAGAAGATTCTTGCGGTCGTGAAGCGCGAGCTCGAAGAGCTCGCGGAGAAATACGGAGATGATCGCCGTACGCGGGTCGTCAAGGGCGGTGTCCAGAATATTTCTGTCGAGGATCTCGTCCCCGATGAGGATTCAATGCTTCTCCTCACGCAAGGTGGCTATGTGAAGCGCACGAACCCCGATGAGTATAAGAGTCAGAAGCGCGGCGGGGTCGGCGTTGTCGACATCGCGACAAAAGAAGAAGACGTCGTAACGCATTTCTTGGTGACGAGCGCGCACAGCGACCTGCTTTTCTTCACTGATTTCGGCAAGGCGTACCAGCTCAAGATGTATGAGATCCCCGAAGGTCGCCGCGCGACTAAAGGCAAGAGCATCATGAACTTCCTCTCGCTCGCAGGTGACGAGAAGGTAACTTCGATCTTGCCAGTGCCGAAGGGCGCCGCACTCGATGCTTCATCGGTTGTCTTCGTCACCAGCGAAGGTGTTGTGAAGCGCGTCGCGGCGAAATCGTTTGCCGATGTGCGCCGTTCGGGCATCATCGCCATCAGTCTTAAGAAGGGTGATAAGCTCGTCTCGGCGAATCATTCAGCTGAGGGCGATACGGTCTCGATTGTGACCTCAAAAGGGCAGTCAATCCGTTTTGAAGCAGAAGATGTGCGTGAGATGGGTCGCACTGCGGGCGGCGTGAAGGGTATGACGATTAGGAAGGGCGATCATGTGGTATCGGCAGAAGTTATCGAGGCGATTAATGCGAAGAATTCCTCGCTTCTCGTGATTATGAGCAAGGGCTACGGCAAACGGACCTCGATGACTGAATATAAGGTGCAGGGGCGCGGCGGCTCAGGGATCAAGACCGCCGAGGTTACCTCGAAGACCGGTGAGATTATCGGCGCGAAGGTCGTTATTGATGGCACTGAAGGCGATGAGATAGTCGTCGTCTCGAAGAAAGGGCAGGTGATTCGCACCGGCGTTAACGAGATTTCACAACTCTCTCGCGCTACCCAAGGCGTCCGTATCATGAAGATGCGCGAAGGTGACTCCATCGCCTCCATGGCGGCGCTCTAATTTTTAGTAATGAAGAAGATTGTCGTTACAACACCGATCGCCAACGCGGATGAAATTCGGCAGGCGATTGGCGAGACTGGTGGCGGGAAGATAGGGAAATATTCATCTTGTAGTTTCAGTACACGCGGTGTTGGGCGATTTTTGCCGTCTTTCTTCCAAGGTTCGACCTTGGATTATTCTGGGGCGTAGGTAAGCCACTCTGTGACGAACGTCTTAAAGTCAGAACCAGAAGAAAAATATTCAGGCAAACTATCCTTGGTAAGAATCATTTTCTCGATGCGCTCCCTCTTCAAATAATCGAGATAGCTTGAAACGGTATAGGTCTCAAGATATCGTTCAGCACGCGCCTGATTAGAGATCCCAGTCTCCTTCCATTTCGGTTCTATAAGCTTCACCGGATTGAGATGGATGTACGAAACGAGATATCGGAGATAGCGATCGTCCGCGACATGAATCGCTTTGAATTTCCCTTGGAAAAGGGAACCGCTCCGATCGTGCTTTTTGTTGAAGTACATCGTGTAGCCTGTCATGAGCTTCTGCATGAATTTGCTGACGCCGCCTTCTTTGAGTTCGCGCACGAGCAGGTGGAAGTGATTGGGCATAAGGCAATATGCAGCAATCTCGACAAGCGGTTCACCTTTCTTCGGCTCAGAAATCTCTTCCAAGGTTCGACCTTGGAGTTTGAGTTCAGTCGACTCACTCTGATTTGCAAGATATAGAAGTGCGAGAAACCGATCATAATCACCCTTTCTCATGAAGATGTTTCGTTTTTCCGTGCCACGGTTATAAAGATGATAGTACTCGCCATGTCCAAATATGATTGCTCGTGCCATCTTTCTATTAAAGCATTCCAAGGTCGAACCTTGGAATAAGAGGTTGTGCACAGGAGATCTGAATTTGCTTTTTTTAGAGGGATGTGGTATGCTCGCCGTAGGCAGTGCAGGGACTAACCAAACCTGCTCCTACTGAGGGTATTCTAGACATCCTCTCGGCGTATAATGCCTCGGTTGTGTGAAGAGTCGGACAGGGAGTGTCGCGGGTCGAGACGTATCTCGACACCAAATGCTTCGGCGTACGCCATCCGATACCAACATCTTCATACGAAATAAGCCCGGCTCGCACAAAGATCCTAGATCTTCTATAGTGCGGCCGGGCTGATGTTTTTTATAGTGTTGATTGCATGCACCCAGCAGGGGCGCATGTGGTATTTTATAGATATGAACTCATTTAGTGTCCCCTCCGAGAACGTCTTACAGATGGGGTTGCATGCAGGGATGAAAGTCGGCGACTTCGGCGCCGGTTCGGGGCATTATGCGCGAGCGGCGGCGGCGATCGTCGGGACAAACGGCAAAGTCTATGCAATCGATGTGCAGGAAGATATATTGAAGCACCTCAAGCTCAATACGCATGAACAGCATCAGCGGATCATCGAGACGGTCTGGGGCGATATCGAGAAGACAGGCGGGACGCACCTACAGGACGCATCGCTTGATGCGGTTATCCTTGCCAATACCTTCTTCCAGATCGAGAACCGGTTCGGGCTCGTCAAGGAGCTTCAGCGCGTGCTGAAGCCGGGCGGGAAGCTCCTTGTTGTCGATTGGACAGGGAGTTTCGGCGGCATGGGTCCGGCTGCCGAGCGAATTATTCCCGAGCATGATGCCGAAGCGTTTTTCGTACAAGCAGGATTCATCAAAGTAAAGGCATTTCATGCTGGTCCGCACCACTATGGTATCGTGTTCACAGCATTGGTATGAAAATCTCATTCTTCCAGGCAATCTTGATGGGTATCTTTGGCGTTGCGGCGATTATCGGCATCTTTGTTTTCGCAACCCACTCAGGATCGAATTCGGGGAATACGGGCAGTACTACGGTCGGCACCGTTGTTATTTGGGGGACGTTGCCGAAGGCGGGCATGGTAGATGCTCTCACCGCGATTACGCAACAAGAACAGTCCCTTAAATATGTTTCGTATGTCGAGAAGAACTCAGCGACACTCACTGCCGATCTTGCAACCGCGATAGCGACCGGGAATGCGCCCGACCTCATCCTCTCGTCTCAAGAACAACTTCTTGCCCTCAAGAATCTCATCTCTCCCGTTCCAACTGCAACACTCCCCATCACAACCTTCAGGAATACCTTCATACAAGGGGCGGATCTCTTTATGACGCAAGACAGGAGCGGGTATTACGGGCTGCCGTTTGTGGTCGACCCTCTAGCGCTCTTCTCGAATCGCTCGATTCTCTCCTCAAACGGTATTGCGAAGCCGCCCGTAACCTGGGAGTCGCTTGCCGGTCTCGTTCCCAGCGTTGCGGTACTCACGCCGACAAAGCAGATCACGCGCGGGCTCATTGCGCTTGGCACCTACAGCAACGTGCATGATGCTCGCGCAATACTCTCGACGCTCTTTTTGCAGACCGGCGTCCCCATTTCTGCATATTCAAACGGTTCTCTCGTTGCAAATCTAACAAGCGCTACAGCATCTCAAAACGGCTCGCCCGGGCAGGCGGTCATCAGCTTCTACACGCAATTCACCGACCCTTCAAAGGTGTCGTATACCTGGAACGCATCGCTTCCGGACTCGCGCCAAGCGTTCGTCAACGGCGATCTAGCGCTCTATCTCGGATATGCGTCTGAAGCGCGCTTTATCGCGGCGGCAAATCCGAATCTCGATGTTGTTGTCACGCCGACACCGCAACCAGGAACTGCGCACACGAAGAACACCTACGGTCTTATCTATGCATTCATGATCCCGCATGGCGCAAAGAACCCCGGAGGAGCGTTCCAGGCCGCCGCGCTCCTCACGAATGTTGCCGAGCAGACGATTGTCGCCGCCGTAACCGGGTTTGCGCCAGCGACATTGACTCCGCTTGCTACTGCACCCGCTGATCCGGTCGCCGCAATCGCATACGCCGAGGCGCTCTATACCAGCGGATGGCTATCCCCACTCCCTGCAGACACTGACACCGTCTTTTCGAGTATTATTACTGATGTGATAACCGGCCGTTCAGCAGACTCAATAAATGCGCTTACCTCGGGCGAGCGGTCTCTAGGCGCGCTTCTACAAAAGAAATAGTATGCGCACATTCACCATCATTGCTATCGTTATTGCCGGGGCTCTGTCATGTATGGTGCCGGTCGTGAGTGCGGCGCAAACAGTACAGACATATGATATGAGTGGCAATCTCATAACTGTCCCTACAGGGACGGGAGCACAGGCGACAATCGGGACCCAGACAGGAGCTGGCGCGACAATCGGCGAGAACGTCAAACTCGTGAACCCGCTTAAAGCCACAACACTCGAACAGCTTGTGAGCGACATACTCGATGTCATCATCCGTATCGGCACCATCGTGGTCGTGCTTATGGTCGTCTTTGTCGGATACAAGTTTGTCGTCGCTCAAGGGAAAGAGGCTGAGCTGACCGAAGCGAAGAGGATGCTTTTATGGACCATTGTCGGGGCGCTGATCCTCCTCGGTTCGAAGGCAATCCAGATCGGCATCCAGTCGACCGTGACGGCGCTCGGCGGCTGATCTATGACCTTCAAAGAATTCATCGGGAGCGGCTCGACAGGCATCATCGGGATCTTGAATGTCGTCGTGGTGCCGACCATCTTCGCGCTCGCATTTCTTGCGTTCATCTGGGGTGTCATAAACTATTTCATCATCCACGGCGGGGAAGAGGGGAAGAGAGAAGAGGGGAAGCAATTCATCCTCTACGGGCTTATCGGGATGGTCGTGCTCCTCTCGGTCTGGAGTTTCGTCGGCCTCTTGTTATCCACGCTCGGTTTTAAATAAGGCACCGAGCATGTCATACTGAGGCTATATGAAGAACATCATCGGAACGCTCGTCATCGCTGTTACATTATTTGCTCCCGCAACGACCCTCGCGGTATATGTGCAGAATCAAAGCCAGAACTATACCATCGGGTATACCTCAAATTCAGGCATCTTTAGTAGCGCGGGCGGCGGCGGGTTTGGATTGGGAGGCTCGTCCTGTATCACGGGCAGTATCGGTTGTGTCGCCGGTACCATTCTCTATATCATCAACTATGTCCTCGTGCCGGTACTCTTCGCACTTTCTTTTGTCGTCTTCCTGTACGGCGTCGCTCGGACATATATCTTTTCACATGGCGAGACTGAAGAGATATCCAAAGGGCATAAGCTTATCCTCTACGGCCTCATCGGCTTCGTGGTTATGGTCTCGCTCTGGGGTTTGGTGAATGTTGTCGCGAACACCTTCGGCCTTCAGGGCGCCGGAGCGCCGCCGACACCGACATCAATCTCTAACTATTAAATATGAGACATATCACCTATACGCTTACGCTTCTTGCCACGACACTTCTCGCGGCACCACTCTTTGCGTCTGCGGCCGGAGTCAATATAGGCGCCCTGACGCCGTATTCGAACGGCATCGTCAACCTTATCAACGGCGTCCTCGTGCCGGTACTCTTCGCGATCGCCTTTCTCTACTTTATCTGGGGAGTCTACAAATATTTCATCCTCGGAGCAGACAATGAGACGAAGCGTGACGAAGGGCGGACGTTCATCCTTTATGGCCTCATCGGCTTCGTGGTCATACTCTCGGTCTGGGGTCTTGTGGATATTATCAGCAAGACCTTCGGTCTCTTGCCGGGAGGTGATGCGACCAACACCTACGGCATCTCGACGCCGACAATCTAGAGCTATCCACACGTTTGGCCAAGACACGTTGACCAATGGCCACGAAGGGATACAATACACACATTAACAACCGTTTATCTACCATATGAAAAAAGCCCTCGCCCTCACTACTGGAACGCTCACTGCATTTGCTATTCCGCTCGTCTCGCTCGCCGCGATTAATAACGTCTCAGACGCCGGCTCGTTCATCATCAACACTATCAACGGCGTTCTCGTGCCAGTACTCTTCGCCGCCGCATTCATCGTCTTCTTGTGGGGTGCATTCGATACCTTCATTCTTGGTGCCAACTCTGAAGATGTTAAGGAACACGGGAAGAATCTCATGCTCTGGGGACTCATCGGCTTTTTCGTGATGGTTTCGGTCTGGGGCTTGGTGAATATTCTTACGGGTAGTATCAGCTTCGGCAACAACTCTGGAGTGACTGGCGGCACGCCGAAGGCAGGCGTCCAGGTCGGCGGATACTAATGAGCAATACGCCTGGTCCGCTTGCTGCGAAATTTAACGTATTCCTCGCGAGCGTCGTCGATCAGATCATCAATCCCGTCATCCTGCTCCTTGCAGCGAGTGCGTTCGTCGTCTTCGTCTGGGGTGCGTTTGAGTTCGTGGTGCATGCAGGGGACGAAGGGAAGCGCGAAGAAGGGCGGAAGGCGATCCTCTGGGGACTCATCGGGCTCGTGATCATCTTCGGTGCCTACGGCATCATCAATCTCGCTCTTGGGACGTTTGGTATAGCGCCGGTAGAAAAGATAACAGGAGGATAGGGGAGGGCTGGATTGAGAATAAAAAATGAACCACACATTGCTGTGTGGTTCGAAGTTTTGCGGAATGACCTTTTACCCCTTGACGAATTCGTAGGTTGCCGTGTTCGGCTCCCCGGTCTCGTCATGGAGGTATTGGTAGATGATCGGCCCTGAGTGACACAAGTGCTTCATGTCACGCGAGATATCCTCGGTACCATCTGAGTATATGCAGTGGTGGGAGTACCCATTCCCAACTACATGTACCCCAAACCCAATCGGAGCCCTGAAATGCTCAGAGTCGCCGTTTGGCGGCATGGTGAGTACCGTGAGTTTTGCCCCGTTCGGAGCAATAACGGTATGTATCGGTTCCTCGGCCGTTACCTTCCCGATGATAGGGAAGACGACAAGCACTAGGACGATCATCACGCCGAGTACCCATTGAAGTGGCTTTGCAGCCGTTCCAAGATTCTTGGCATTAACAGTCACGAGGACCGTAAGGATCCCAACGACTGCCAAGAACGGGACCAGATTATTCCAGCCCCATGCACCAACCTTTGCCGGTTGCGGGTTGGCATAGAATGCCCAACCCAGTCCGATTACGATGACTATGCCAACCGGGATAACCCACCAACTACTGACGAAGCCTTTTATTGCGTCGATTGTCTGATAGCCGACGCTCTGTTGCACCCCAAAGTAGCTCGCCAGTTCCTTCCGAAACTTGATGAGTACTCCGAATGCAAACAGTATTATTACAAGCATATTGCCGTTCATGGCTGACCACCTCCTTTTTGACTCTGTTGATTACGTCTTGCTCCGGGATTGAGTGCGCTCTGGGCTCCTTTAACAAGGCCCATAACGTCTCGCATCCCGCCACTTGCACCGACCATCAGAACGTCTGTTTTGTCGGATATTCCACGGGCGGCTTCAGATGCAAGAACATCGGTTCCTTTTACTCCAAGCTTCTGCATTATTGCTTTCTGCCCGTCCGCTTTCGCATTAAGCAGTGCTAACTCAGCAGATGCGGCCCCCTCGCCTTCTTTGATGCGTTTGACCTTCTCGCCCTCGGCTGCTGCTTTCACTTGTTCGGCCTGTGCGAGAGCTTTGGGTATGCCGGCCATCTCTTTGCTAACATCATGTGAAATGTCTGGTGACAGAACACGGGTTGAAATGATATCAACTCCCGAGTTCACGAACCGTTCCCGCATTTTCACAACGATGGTCGAGTTAGTCTTCGGCAATCTCTTAATGAATCCATCCGGAGTGTTTTGCGATATGGTCTCGGCAAGTACGATCTCGCCGATATCGCGTAACTGCTTTTCGACCTCTTCTGTGCTACCGAAGTTGGCAACATAATCAAAGATGTCGATGATGGCATACTGTGTGATGAAGTTGACACTAAGTGTCATTTGTCTATCGAGTATGCCACCTTGACCTTTTCCTGGTGCTCTTGACACGGCACGAATCGGCCGCATCATACCTTCAGGAAGAGGATCTTTATCGTCCCCTTTGAACACCTTCTCTGGCTCGCCGGGGCACTGGAACTCTTGCACGCCACGAGGAGCCTTCTTGATTTGCATGAGGCCGAAAGGGACTACATGCAACCCTGCGTTGATACGCAGGAGGGCTTTGCCGTAAAAGACAGCACCAGCCACTTCGTTCAAGCTAACCTTCTTGAGCGACAGCAATGCATAAAATACCGCTAACTCAAGAAAAGTCGATTCGGCACCAAAAGTGATGCCGTAACCACTTAGTGTGGCATCTGGCAGCACCAATTGTAGCGTCAAAGCAATAATAAGAAATATGCCGAAAAGAACCACGCCTGCAATCATAAGATTGCGATACAAGGCCGGATTTTCGACTATGTCCATTGGTGATCCTGCCGAAGCAGGAGGTGCAACGATAGGCTGGATTGCCATGATGCTTCCTCTCAATATTTTCCGCAGAAAGAGCTGCGTACCATTTGATACAATACACGAAACTGCTGAAAAGTCAAGTGCTGGGGAGAGGACTTGAACCTCCATGGGTTGCCCCGTCTGCTCCTAAGGCAGGTGCGTCTACCAATTTCGCCACCCCAGCGCTTCACAAAGCATACTACAGTCTGCTATATTTTACGCACGCGCCTATAGCTCAGTTGGTAGAGCAGCTCCCTCTTAAGGAGACGGTCCCAGGTTCGAGCCCTGGTAGGCGCACAAATTGAGTCCACGATAATTTGTGCGCCTACCAGGACGACGCCTGCGCGTCGTCTGTCAGGGCTCGAACGCCGGAGCATGTTTCATTCAGTAGAATGAAACGGCGAGGCGGTGCACAGCCCGAGAGTGAGCGACGGCGAACTCAAGAGGCGAGGGAGAGAAATGTA
>JAHFMM010000013.1 GCA_023264495.1 bacterium
CGTCTTTCTGTGTTACTTCTTCCATCTTGCCAATACTCTTCTTCTGGAACTCGGCGTCGCCGACCGCGAGCACTTCGTCGACAAGCAAGATATCCGGCTCCATGTGTGCCGCGACCGAGAAGGCGAGGCGCACCTGCATGCCGCTCGAGTAACGCTTCACCGGCGTATCGATGAATTGCTCGACGCCCGAGAAGGCGACGATGGCATCGAATTTCTCCGCGATCTCTTTGCGCGTCATACCGAGGATCGCGCCATTGAGGAAGACGTTCTCGCGCCCGGTGAGCTCGGGGTGAAAGCCGGTCCCGACCTCGAGGAGCGAAGCGACATTCCCGCGCATGATGATCTCGCCTTCGGTCGGCGGGGTGATCTTGGTGAGGATCTTGAGCAGGGTCGATTTGCCGGCACCGTTGTGTCCGATGATGCCGACGACCTCGCCCGGCATGATATCGAGCGAGACATCCTTCAGCGCCCAGAAGGCCTCGCGCTTCTCGAGCCCGATCGCCTTCTTCGCTTTGTGCTTCAAGAAGGCGAACGGACTCCGGAATACGTTTGCGAGTACGTCGCGCAGCGCGACATAGCGTCCGCGCTCGTGCGTGATGCTATACCGCTTCCCGATATGCTTGATCTCGATAATGGGCTTGGCGGTACTCATATGATATCGGCGAAGTAGCGTTCCATCTGCTTGAAGAGCACGATGCCGATGACAAGGAGGATGACCACAGCAAGAGATGAGAGCCCGAGAAGGAACCAGTTGACCGGTTCAGTCCCAAGAATGGTCGCGCGCGCGCCCTTGATGACACCCGTGAGCGGATTAATTGCAAGAATCCATGAATAGGCTCCTGCGATACTCGATGGATAGATGACGGGCGTAACGAAGAGGAGCATCTGGAGGAAGTAGGGGAGGATATAGCGCACATCGCGATATTTCACGTTGATCGAGGCGAGGAAGAGTCCGCCGCCGAGTGCCGCAAAAAAAGTGATAAGCAGAAGCAGGGGGATGATGCAAAGGCCTGCAAGATGCGGCGTGAAGCCGTAATAGACCATGAGACCGATGAGTACGACGGCGGCCACGAAGAAATCGACAAGATGCGTGACGATGACGGCAATCGGGAGAATGAGCCGGGGGAAATACACTTTCGTTACGATTGATTGGTTCGTAATGAGACTGTTGCTCACATCAGCGAGCGAGGAGGAGAAGAATTGCCAGAAGAGAAGGCCGGTATAGACGAAGATTGGATACGGGACGCCATCAGAGGGCATGCGGGCAAGCCCGCCGAAGAATACGCTGAAGACGACCATTGCCATAAATGGTTGGAAGATTGCCCATGCAATACCGACAAATGTCTGCTTGTAGCGGACCTTCAGATCGCGCCATGCGAAGAAATACAAAAGTTCGCGGTACTGCCAGATCTCCCGGAGATCGGTAAGAGAGAATGTCTTCTTAGGGCGGATGACGGTAGTGCTCATGGAGATGTACTAGGTATTGTATACAGTATATATAGGGGAGCAACGACGAATGCCGCCACAATATCATGGATAACCGCCTCTGGGGATTGAAAGTTTCTTCTGCCGCGCGCGTAGGGTATACTATGAGCATTAATAACTTAAGGAATGCCATGAAGAAATACCTATATACCACAGGAGCTGTTGCGCTTGCTATCGCTATGAGTGGCGCACCAGCGCTCGCGTTAGCAGAGAATCAAGGTTCTGAACAGGAAGTATCACAGGTGAGACCGGTCACCGCTCCTGTGCTCGCTGGATCGACAACAGCGCAAAGACCGTCTATCGTAGGCTCTTCTGAAGAGGAGAACGAATCTGCCAATCTCGAAGGTGCAGAACATGCAAAACTCCCGCCGAGGATCAGAGCACTCTTTGCTGCTGAAGGCACGACAACGCCCGTCTTCTCGCTTGCCGCGTTGAAGCAATCGATAGAGCAGCGCAAGCATGAACTGGAACAAGAAGAGGCAAGCTCGACACCCGATGAACAAAAGCTTGTGAAAGATACAAACCCAGTGCGCCTTGCCGTGCATAGCCTTCTCGCCTCGAAGGATCTCCTTGGTGGCATTGGTCAGCAGGTGTCAGAAATCGCGAAGCATATGAATGATTCGGTCGCGACGACGACGGCCGCTGAGGCTCAGATACAGTCGCGCGGATTCTTCGCGCGGTTCCTCTTCGGAGGAGACAAGAATGCGGCTACAACGATTGCTGATCAGGTAGCCCAGAATCAGAAGCAGATCGACAACCTGACGGCGCTTCTTGGCCAAGCAAATATCTCAGCGGACGTTCAAGCAACACTCACGGCGCAGATAACGGCGCTCAAGGATGCACAGACACGCCTCCAGAACCTTGCTCAGAAAGAGAAGAAGGCTTGGGGTCTCTTCAGTTGGCGGTTTTAAAGTATCTCGGTGAAAGTCTGACTTTCACACCAACACCACACCCCGCCTCGGCGGGGTGTGGTGTTTTATACCAGAAACAGGTGATTTTTGAATCTTGAACTATGATTCTTTGAGTCCCCGCCGACTCGTTCAGAGGCGGCGTTCTGAAAAATTTCTGGTATTAAGAGACCCCAAACTAATCGGGGAGCGATACGTGTGTTGCAGAAGCGAGAGCCGCAATTTGCCGGTCGTGGCGCGCGAGGTGCACGGCACCAGTAGCATTCTCGATGCGCTGATCCTGTATTGCGCCGGCGATGCCGTCGAGCGTGTTCTCGATGCGCCCGACAGCTGTCGCGAGCGTGTCGATCTTGTCAGTCACCTCGCCGAATCCGATCTGCATGTCGGCGCGAAGCTCTTCGAGAGCATCCTTCGTTGCATACTTTTGTAATTCAGACTTCAAATCATCCTTCGTTGCAAATGTTTTCTTTAGTTTTGTGATGTCGGCATCCGTAATCATGCTAGTAGTATAGCATGTCGTGCGGCATATCGAGCGGTTCCCGTAGGTATGATATAGTTGCGTCATTATGAAACCAGACAACTATACCAAGGAGGTGGCTCGATGGGTGGCGCTTGCGGCCCTCTTCCTTGTCCCGATTACGCCGCTTATCGTGTCGGGTTCGTTCTTCTTCCCCTTCATCACGGGCAAAGCGTTCTTTTTCCGGATACTGGTTGAGATAGCCGGCGGCGCGTGGATCGTTCTCGCGTGCCTCGATCGGGCGTATCGCCCGCGGCTCTCGTGGGTCGGCATGGCCGTCATCGCTTTCATCGCATGGATGGGTATTGCGGATATGTTTGCGGTGAATGCCGCAAAGGCGTTCTGGAGCAACTTCGAGCGTATGGAGGGGTGGGTGCTCCTGGCGCATCTCCTTGTGCTCTTCTTCGCGATGAGCGCCATCTTGCGCGCAGAGAAGAAGTGGCGCGCATGGTTCCTCACTTCGCTTGGTGTGGCAATCGTCGTATCGGGCTACGCGTTCTTGCAGATCTCCGGCATGTCGGCGATACATCAGGGGTCGGTGCGCATTGATGCTTCATTTGGGAACTCAGCATACCTCGCTATCTATCTCTTCTTCAACGTCTGTATCGCCGCGTGGCTCGCGCTCACTGAGCGATACCAGATGCTCAAGTGGGCGCTGGCGCTGTTTGCCGTGATCGAGGGCGTGCTCGTTTTCTTTACTGAGACGCGCGGCACCGTTATCGCTCTTGGCGTCGCTCTTGCGCTCGCGGCCTTTCTCGCGGCAATCACCGCAGGGAAGCATGTCCGCCGTGTTGCTGTCGCAGGGCTCATGTTGCTTGTGGTATTGATTGGCGGGTTCTATCTCGCGCGGGATTCCGCATTCGTACAACAGAATAACGTCTTGCAGCGTATTGCCTCAATCTCGCTTGCTGACGGGGCTACGCGCTTCACGATCTGGCACATGGCGTTTGAGGGAGTCGTGGCGCGCCCGATCACCGGGTGGGGGCAAGAAGGATTCAACTATGTGTTCAATACCTACTACGACCCGACGCTCTACAATCAGGAACCATGGTTCGATCGCGCACACAATGCGTTTATCGATTGGCTGACGGCCGGCGGTATTCCCGGGTTCCTACTCTATCTCGCTCTCTTCGGGAGCGCTCTTGCCCTGCTCTGGAAAAGCTCAGAACTCTCGCGCGCTGAACGCATCATCCTCACTGCCGCGCTTGTCGGTTACGGCATCCACAATCTGTTTGTTTTCGACAATCTCTATTCCTACATCTATTTTTTCGCCATCCTAGCACTCATCGATTCACCGATTGCCCGACCGATTGACCGTCTGGAACATCTCCCGCTGCTCAGCGGCGCTCCTGCCGCGTATGCGCTTCCTGCCGCGACCGTAGTGGTGCTCGCGCTTATCTGGAGCGTCAATGTTCCCGGCATGCGCGTCGCAAGCAATCTCATCGTTGCGCTTTCGCCGTCCGCATCGGGAGTCAGTGCGAATATCGCATCGTTTGAAAGTCTTGCGGCACATCCGAGTTTTGCCGCCCAAGAAGTCCGAGAACAGATCATCAGTTTTGCTTCTTCAGTAATCCAGAACGACTCGGTCGCTACTGTCGATAAAGAAAAGATACTCACTCTTGCCATAACCGAGATGCAGAAGCAGATTGCCGCGTACCCGCTCGATGCGCGCGAACATCTCCAACTTGCCTATGCCTACAGTGCCGCCGGGGATGCGGCAAAAGCGCTCGCTGAGATAAAGATCGCCGAAACGCTCTCTCCCGAGAAGGAATCGATTCTGTTGCAAGAAGGGCAGATCGCACTCAATAGCGGCGATGCGCCTGCGGCGCATGAAGCATTCACCAAAGCCTACAGGCTCGCTCCGCAGTTTCAGGATCTCGCCGCGTACGCCGCCGCAGGCGATATTATGATAGGGGATGCGGCAGCGGCAGATGCCATCCTTCTTACTGCGTATGGCACGACGACCATCGACAGTTCGATTCTCTCGGTCGCGTATTACCGCTCCAAGAACTGGCAACGGCTCATCGACCTCTGGAAGTCTCGAATCAATCAGTCGAACGCTACCGCACAAACCTGGTTCGGTCTTGCCGCCGCCTATTATGCAGCGGGGGACAATGCGATGGCGATTCAGACCATTCATGCCGCCGTGGCGCGATACCCGGATGCCGCCGCTTCAGGTTCTGCCGCTATAGCGCAGATCCAAGGGAAGAAAGCACAATGACGATTGAAGAACGGGTACCGCTCGCGCCGCTGACCACCTTTGGCGTGGGAGGAGAAGCCCGCTTCTTCGCCGCAGCAAAAACGGTCGATGAAGTTCAAGAAGCGCTCGTTTTTGCCAGTGCGCGGAAGATTCCCGTTTTCATTCTTGGCGGAGGATCGAACATTCTTGTTTCTGATGAAGGGTTTGAGGGTTTGGTGCTCAGTGTGCGTCTGTCTGATATCACGACTGAAGAGGCGGGAGACCGTACGCACGTCTCAGTCGGTGCTGGCGTAGTGTGGGACGACTTCGTGCAGTGGTCTATCGCGCATCGCTTCGCCGGGCTCGAGTGTCTCTCGGGCGTGCCGGGAACTGTCGGGGGGGCCGTCATTGGGAACCTCGGCGCGTACGGTGCACAGACGAGTGACACATTGGTGCGAGTTGAATCAATCGATACGCACCATACAGAGTCCGGCATCAGAGTGTTTGAGAAAGAGGCGTGCGACTTTTCATATCACGACAGTATCTTCGGGAAGACATCGGGGCGCTATGCGGTCGTGCGCGCGATCTTCGCACTCTCGACCGATCCTACATCTCAGCTCTCGTATCGCGACAATCGATTTGATCTGACTCGCCTTACGCACACGCTCGGTCATGCGCCAAGCCAGCAAGAGATCCGCGAAGCGATACTCGATATGCGCGAAGAGAAAGGATCGATTATCATGCCGGGGCGCCGATCGTATAAGTGCGCTGGGTCGTTCTTCCATATGCCCTTCGTTTCCCCGGAGCAATACGCGCAGGTGGTAGCGCGCGCTCGCGCGCTTGATGCGGTACGAGAGGAACAGCTGCAGCCGTGGGCATGGGAACAGCCCGATGGATCCTACAAGCTTGCGCCCGGATTCCTTCTGGAATACACCGAATTCAAGAAGGGGTATACCCGAGGCTCGGTCGGCATATCGCCGAAGCATACGCTGGTTATTATTAATCTCGCAGGAGCGACTGCATGCGATATCGCTAATCTCGCACGCGACATGCAGCGCGCCGTCAGTGATCTCTTCGGGATCACACTCGAACGCGAAGTCGAATACGTTGGATGTGTCGAAAGATCGAATCAATAATTGCAAAATTATTTTCTCGAGATTCTGAACAGCAACTCTTTTTATAAAAGTTATCCACACATCATATTTTTTTCTGCACGAAAAAGTTTTTAACGAGTGATAATACAGAGTAGAAACGTTTGTGTCTGAAATTATTTCTGCGCAGACGGGTCGACTTATCAGCAACCATTTCTAATTCACAACCACCATGGCCGCAAAGAAAAAGACTGCAAAGAAGGCAGTGAAGAAGACAACGAAGCGCAAAGCAGTGAAGAAGACTGTCAAGAAGGCAGCAAAGAAGACAACGAAGCGCAAGGCAGCAAAGAAGCGTTAGTTCGTCATCTAGCGAGAAGCTCCACGACCGCCGCAAGGCGGTCGTGGAGCGTTTTAGACTATCGAGACAGTGCATGGTATAATGCGCAACAATGTCTCTGCTCGCTCGGTTTTTCGCAAAGAACCAATCCGCGGCCTTCTTGAAGGTCGCGGTGCCGGTTGTAGCGGCAACAAACGCGTTCACCGAAGAGCTTAAGACGCTCTCTGATGACGAGATACGCGCCCGTTTCCGCGAGGTGCGTGATCGCTCCGGAGCGGTCGGCGCAGGGAGCGACTCAGACATTCCGTTCGTGTTCGCGCTTGTCCGCGAGGCGTCTCGCCGCACCTTGCGGCAACCGCACTTCGACGTCCAGCTCATTGGCGGACTCACTCTTCTGAAGGGCAAGATTGCTGAGATGCGCACCGGAGAGGGGAAGACGCTGGTTGCGACACTGCCGGCGACCTTCCACGCACTCTCGGGGAAGGGCGTGCATGTGGTGACGGTGAACGACTACCTCGCGCGCCGCGATGGTGCCTGGATGGGGCAGGTGTACGACTATCTCGGCCTCACGGTCGGCATCGTGACGAGTGCCGGCGCGTATCGATATGATGCCTCGCATGTCGCTCCCGCTGAAGATGCTGAGCGAGATCGCGAAGGCTCGTTCAAAGTCTTCTACGACTATCTGCGGCCGGTGACCAAGCATGAATCCTATGCGGCGGATATCACCTATGTGACAAACAACGAGCTCGGCTTCGATTATCTGCGCGATAACACCGCCTACAACGCGGCACAGATAGTGCAACGCGGGCATCACTATGCGATTATCGACGAGGTCGATTCGATCTTGATTGATGAAGCACGCACCCCGCTCATCATTTCCGGACCAGCTGGAGATTCGCAGATGCTGTACGAGCGGTTTGCTGGCATCGTTACCGACTTCCGTGTGGGTGATGAGTATACAGTCGATGAGAAGCAGAAGGCGATCCAGCTCACCGAGACAGGGATGCACAAGGCCGAGGTCGCGCTTGACCTTGAGAACCTGTATACCGAAGGTGGTGTGAAGTATGCGCACCATCTCGAGACGGCCGTGCGTGCCAAAGCGCTTTTTCATAAAGACAAGGAGTATGTCGTGCGAGACGGAGAAATCGTCATTGTTGATGAATTTACGGGACGGATGCAGCCTGGCCGGCGCTGGTCAGAAGGGCTACATCAGGCAATAGAGGCGAAAGAAGGTGTTGTAGTGAAAGAAGAGACGCGTACGTATGCGACGGTCACCTTCCAGAATCTTTTCCGCATGTATGACCGGCTCGCCGGTATGACGGGCACCGCACTCTCATCCGAGGAGGAATTTTATACGGTGTACGGGCTTGAGGTTGTCGTTATCCCTACGAATAAGTCTGTTGCCCGTAAGGATCATAACGATCTCATCTTCCAGACTGCGGCCGGCAAGTATCGAGCGGTCGCACGCGCGGTGAAGGAGTGTCATACAACCGGTCAGCCTGTTTTGGTCGGTACGGTTTCTATCGAGGACAACGAGGCGGTGAGCACGTATCTTACGCACGAAGGAATTCCACACGAAGTGCTGAACGCGAAGAATCATGAACGCGAAGGTGAAATCATCGCGGAAGCAGGGAAGCAGGGGAGAGTGACGGTAGCAACAAACCTTGCGGGTCGCGGAGTCGACATTAAACTCGGTGGAGCTCTCTCGACTGAGGATGAACGTGCCGCAGTTATTAAATGCGGCGGACTTATGGTTATTGGTACTGAGCGTCATGATGCGCGACGCATCGATAACCAGCTGCGCGGCCGTGCTGGCCGTCAGGGCGATCCGGGCGAGACACGTTTCTACGTGTCGCTCGAGGATAAGCTTATGCGTGTCTTCGCTTCAGATACTCTGAAGAATGTCATGGGCCGTTTCGGCATACCCGAGGACGAACCGATTGAGAGCGCCATGATAACGAAGTCGCTCGAGACCGCGCAAGGACGTATCGAGGGATTCAATTTCGACTCACGCAAGCAAGTCCTGGCATATGACGATGTTATGAATACGCAACGGTTGGCGATCTACGCCCGCCGCCGCATAGCGCTTCTCGGGACCGCGGGAGACGCGAATGACCTCATCGGGACAACCGTAGGGGGAGATGCACTGGCGATGACCAGTCTTGCCGAGAAAGAGGCTGAGCTTGGAGAACTATATATGCCGCACGTGCGCCATCTCCTGCTTCAGGTCATCGATATGTTCTGGCTCGAGCATCTTGAGACGATGGATTATTTGCGCCGTTCGGTCGCGCTTCGCGCCTATGGACAGCGCGATCCGCTCATCGAATACCGCCGCGAAGGACGCGATCGATATCGCCAGCTTGAAGAGAATGTGCGAACGGCGTTTATCGCGGCGATTCCGAATCTGCATAGCACCGATGACAGTCGTATACGAGAAGAAGAGGAGAAGACCCGGTCGGCACTAGTGGCTGCTGGGAAAGAGGAGGGGAGTACGGCACAGGCGCGGAAAACACACACGCATGGCCGCAACGATGTCGTCCTGATTAAGAAAGGAGACGCAACGCAGACGCTCAAATTTAAGAAGGCAGAAGCGCTCCTGCGCGAAGGGTGGGAGATCGTCAGCAACTAATATGGCATTCATTGATGAAGCAAGGATATATGCGCACGCGGGGCGCGGAGGTAATGGCGTCATACGTTGGTTGCGTACCAAAGAGAGCGCTCGAGGCGGGCCGGCAGGCGGCGATGGCGGTAAAGGCGGCGATGTTGTCATTATCGGCGTGCGCGATCTTGCGGCACTTGTAAACTATCGGTACGAGAAGGTGTTTCGTGCAGAAGACGGCGAGGCAGGGAAAGGCGAACTTAAGCATGGCAAGAACGGGGAAGACCTGAAGCTTTTTGTACCAGTCGGGACACAAATCCGTGTTGTTGAGACGGACGAGATATACGATATCACTAATGAAGACCAAGAGATTATCCTCTTCCGTGGTGGCAGAGGCGGACTTGGAAATGCGCGTTTCAAGAGTTCGACCAATCAGAATCCATTTCAACAAACAGAAGGAAAGGAAGGGAAAGGGGGCGACATAGAGCTTATACTCAAGATTATTGCGAGTGCAGGGCTTGTCGGGCTTCCTAATGCTGGGAAATCATCTCTCCTCAACGCACTCACACGAGCGAAATCAAAGGTGGGAGACTACCCATTCACTACACTCGAACCTAGTCTTGGAGACTTTTACGGCTATATACTTGCGGACATACCAGGAATCATAGAAGGAGCATCGTCTGGACGAGGTCTCGGAATAAAATTCTTGAAGCATGTTGAACGTACAGGCATGTTGCTACATCTCGTCTCGGCAAGCCAAGATGACGTTATTGTAGCGTATAGGGAGGTGAGGAAAGAGATAGAGTCATTTGGGCATAGTCTCCCAGAAAAAGAGGAGATAATCGTATTGTCGAAGACGGATCTCGTTTCGCCAGACGAATACAAGAAGAAATTGCAGGAATTAGCTAAAAAAACTGGCAAGAAAGTGTTTGATGTGTCGATTAAAGAAGCCGAGACTCTCAAGAGATTCTCAGATCAACTCGCAATCCTTCTCGCTGCACATAGGGATACGCGCGCATAACAGGGCTATCCAGCGATGCGTGTTTGCTATAAGCTAGAACTATAATGGCCACAGAATATCATCCAACAATCGGACTCGAGATTCATGCTGAACTAAAGACGCAAACAAAGATGTTTTGCCGGTGTGCGAATGATCCGGATGCATCCCACCCAAACACGAATATTTGCCCAGTGTGCATGGCGCACCCGGGTACGCTGCCGGTTGTTAATCGAGAAGCGGTGAAGCATGTGTTGCGTATCGGGACGGCACTAGGTGGCACGCTCGCGGACTTCAGTGAGTTTGATCGCAAGAGTTATTTCTATCCGGATATTCCGAAGGGATATCAGATCAGCCAATACGAGCACCCGCTCGTAACGGGCGGTGCGCTCGCGGGGGTTGCGATTACTCGCGTGCATCTCGAAGAGGATACGGCACGCTTATCGCACGAGAGAGGGAAGAGCATTGTTGACTTCAATCGTGCCGGACTCCCGCTGATGGAGCTGGTGACTGAACCGGTTATACGAGATGCGGAGACTGCGGGGGCGTTTGCGCGCGAACTCCAATTGCTCTTACGAACCCTTGGAGCAGGGGAGGCAAATCTTGAGAAAGGAGAAATGCGTATTGAAGCAAATATATCTATATCTACAACAGACGTTTTTGGTACAAAAGTAGAGGTAAAGAATCTGAACTCTTTTCGTTCAGTCGAACGCGCAATTGCTTATGAAGTGAAGCGGCAAGAAGAACTTCTGGTGAAGGGCGAAGCGGTTGTGCAGGAGACACGAGGATGGGACGAGTCAAAGCAGGCAACCTTTCACCAGCGCATCAAAGAAGGAAGCGCTGATTACCGCTATTTCCCAGAGCCAGATATCCCAAAACTGCTCCTCTCTGAGGTTACCAGATTCTCACAGAATATACTTCGCGAATCATTGCCGGAACTTCCTTGGGAGCGCCGCGCGCGCTATGCGCATGATGTGCAGCTCAAAGAAAGTGACAGTATGTACCTCTCTGCCGATCCGGAACGTGCACAATTCTTTGATGCGGTATGTGATGCGCTCCAGAAAGATGTTGCGCTCAGTACGCTTGCTGCAAACTACATCGTCTCAGATCTTGCTGGTATCTATGCGAAGAATGAGGATGAGCGATATGACACACTTGATGCTGAAGCATTCTCGAAACTGATACGCCTTGCATACACTGGAGTGCTCTCATCGCGTGGAGCGAAAGATACCCTCCTTCTTTTGGTGGAGAAAGGCGGTGATCCGGAAACTATTGCGCGCGAACACGGTCTTATACAAGTACATGACGATAGCGAGCTTGAAAAAGTTGTTGCTACGGTACTCGCTGAAGAAACGAAAGCTGTTTCTGAGTATCGCGCAGGAAATGAAGCGATACTGCAATACTTAGTCGGAAAGAGTATGAAAGCGACTCGGGGGGCAGGGAACCCGACGAAGCTTGCCGAATTGATACAGACAACCCTCAAGCGATGATTTCAAAGTGTACAAAGCGACTTATCTTAACGAGACAAGATATGGCTTATACACACGATGCCTATTAACAGAGGTAAGTCAGAGAGGTAGACTACCGGTATGGATGAGATCGTTATAGAAGAAAAGAAATACATATCTTCAAAACAAGCGGCTAAGATAACTGGCTATGCAAAAGATTATATAGGCCAATTGTGCCGCGAGGGGCGTGTGCCGGCACGGCTCGTTGGACGAAGTTGGTATGTGCTCGAATCGGCCATACAGGATCACCGTTTTGGGGCCAAGACGGAAACACCTATAAAAGAGGAGTCGCTTTCGAGGCGTTTTCCTCAATCAACATGGGAATCACCGCGTTATGAAGCAATTGAGCGAGATGAATTATGGCCTTCCATACCGATGAAGAAGAACGATATTCGTGTACCTGAGATGCATGGCGTGCCAGAAGCTCAGAAAAGCCTCCAGGATACATGGCAAGAATGGTTCAGCAGTGCTGCTTCCGGCAAAGAACAAGAATCATCGAATGCACTGCACGATCAGAGTGGTGACACGGACACAAAAGACGTTGAATTACCTAGTCATGACGGTTCTCAAATTGAGAATGTGCCGATCACGTTCGTGCATCGAATGGAAACAGTCGATCTGTCTCAGAAAAAGAGCGCACTGGTGCCAGAGAAAGGTGCTTTGAGTGACTACGCGAGGCCAACAAAGCCGGTTACAACCAAAAAGACAGTACGGATGGTCAATATCATCTTGATGAGTATTGCCTGTGTAGGGCTTGTTCTCGCCATACTAGGGAGCGGCTTTGCCGATGCGTATGTGGTAGGTAACGACTCAATAAGCAGTGTCTCTGGTGTTACGGTATATATCCGATAAGTCTCACACAAGCAACTTAAACGAGATGGGTGTTGTCCACACGAAGGAGATGTCGTGTATCTGAATTGTGCGATAAGATATAGTTAATTCGGATATCCGATATGGATTCTTCACTCATCACTGAACTGGTAACGACGAAAGACGCTGGAAAGATTTCGGGATATAGCCCTGATTATCTTGCGCGTCTCGTCCGATCGAAGAAAATAGTAGGGAATAAGATAGGGCATACCTGGCTCATAAATCGCAAGTCCCTTCTCGCTTTCTTAGAAGAGCAAAAGAAAAACAAGAGTGTCAAATATCAGAAGCTCTCCACGGTGAGACTCGAAGAGTATAAGGAGTATCATGCTACACGCAACGCATCACCTGCGATACCGCCGCCACCACATGTGCGTGCGTACCCAACGCCTGTAACGATTCCGTTGCGGTCGCACCTCTATGCGCTCTCGGTTGCTTGTGCAGTTATCGTCTTTGGGGTCGTGGGTGCTTATTTCATACCCGGCATCTATCGCCATGGAGATGATCTGGTGGCCATTGCGCAAGAAGCATCATCCGGATTCCATACGCTCTATGGGACCATTCCCGATCAGGTGATGAGAAGAATGATGATTGCTCATGATGCTTTGCGCGGAGATGGGGCGCATGCTGCTCTTGCAGTGGCGCGCGCAGCGTATGTCGCGTCTCCGATGCTCGCAGAACAAGGAATTACGGCTCTGACATCTGCTCTCGCGAGGGAATACACATCGGATACACCTTCCACGCCAATCAATCGTATGCAAGCAACAAACGCCACTGAAGCTGCAACGCAGCTGATTTCTCAACTGCACGCTTTCTTTACCGATCCCGCATATGCTGCGCGTGGTATGTATGATTGGTATAGAAATATCGGCCTCTCTTTTTACCACGGAAGTACGGGTGCCTTTGAGATGTGCCGCGTGGCGATACGAATAATAGGGGACGGAATGTATGAAGGAGCGCTCGCGGTGCGCGACATACTCGCGAGAACACCCGCCCGCATTGTGGCGATTGCGTATCGCGTTGGAGACTTCACGATAGAAGCATCGCGCACGGTGATACGGGCAGATATCGGACTCGCGTATTTCTTTGCTGCTGTGGCGCCAGAAACAGCACGCGCCATGACCCTTGCGATAGGGACGCTCGGTGATCGGCTTGTGTACGAAACGGCTCAAGCGCCTCGATATGCACAGAAGGTAGCTGCCGTACCAGCGCATCTCGCACCGATGCTTGCGGCAGCAGCCTTCGGAGCGGAATATGACGCGGCAAAAGGCTTTATTGCTATGATTGATGTCGTTACTACCCGCTATCTCGCTGGTGTGGAAACAGTCGGACAGTACATTGAGGGCGGTGCAGAAGATGTTCTCGCGGTAGGTGACTTCGCCGGGCGACTTGCTGCGGCGGCCGTGGGCGCAGAAACCTTCTTCTCAGTACAAGTACCGCCAGCCACAGCTCAGTAGGGTACCGCTCACGGAGAGTGGTATACTCGAAGAACACTATCTTAATCATTTCTTCACCATGGCTATTCGCATCGCTATCAATGGGTTCGGTCGCATTGGGCGCGCATTTGTTCGCCGTTCACATAATAGAGGCATAGATATTGTCGCCGTGAACGATCTCGGCTCACTTGAGAATCTCGCCTACCTTCTCAAATACGATACGGTCTATCGCCGCGCGCCCTTCTCAGTCGATACGAAAGACGGCAATCTTGTTGTGAATGGGAAAGAAGTGAAATTCCTTTCTGAGAAAGATCCGGCGAATCTTCCCTGGAAAGAACTTGATGTCGATGTGGTTATTGAATCGACCGGATTCTTCACCGACTACACGGCCGCGAGCGCGCATATCACAGCCGGCGCGAAGCATGTAGTGATTAGCGCTCCGGCAAAAGGGGATGAATCACTCGGAGCGACCGTGCTTATGGGCATCAATGAGGAGAAGTTCGGCACCTGTTCGGTGACGAGTAACGGGTCGTGCACTACAAACGCCTCGTCGCCGATCATTGCGATCCTCGATGAAGCAATCGGGATTGAGAAGGCGATCCTCTCGACAACCCATGCGTACACCGCGAGCCAGTCGATTGTTGATGGCCCGGCGAAGAAGGATATGAAAGAAGGCCGCGCTGCGGCGCAGAATATCGTGCCGACCTCGACCGGCGCAGCGGTAACGGTCGCGAAGGCGTACGAACCGCTCGCAGGGAAATTTGACGGCATCTCGCTTCGTGTGCCGGTACCGGCAGGCTCAATTGCTGACATCACGTTTATCGCGAAGCGCGCAACGAACGCCGAAGAGGTGAATGAGATCTTGCGCCGTTCGGCACAGGACCCGCGTTGGGAGGGTATCTTCACTGCGAGCGATGAAGAATTGGTCTCGAGCGATATCATTGGCGAGCCGCATGCATCGATTGCAGATCTCGGAATGACGCGCGTTGTCGATGGTACGCTGGTGAAGGTGCTCGCCTGGTATGACAACGAGATGGGCTACACCGAAGCGCTCGTGCGCCATGCGCTCAAAGCCGCACATGCCTAAGGTCTATCTCGCTGCAGATCATGCCGGGTTCGCGCTCAAAACGGCGCTCATTAAGCATCTCGATACACTTGGATACGCAATAGAAGACATGGGAGCGCTCTCGCTCAACCCGGACGATGATTACCCTGATTTCATAACGCCGCTTGCAGAGCGCGTTGCGGCAGAGCCTGAGGCACGGGGGATCATCATCGGCGGGAGCGGACAGGGAGAGGCGATGTGCGCGAATCGCGTCCCGGGTATCCGTGCCGCGGTCTTCTACGGTCCGATGCGCGTGACTGAGATGCTTGAAGTCGAGGGCGGCCGCTCTGAAGACGGCTATGATCTCGTACGGCTCGCACGGCGGCACAATAATGCAAACATCCTCTCGATCGGCGCGCGCTTTGTGCCGGGCGATGAGGCAGTCGAGGCGGTACGCCTCTTCCTCAATACGCCGTTTTCAGATGCCTTGCGCCATACTCGCCGTATTGCGAAGTTTTAATACCAGCACAATTCTCAATCACGAAGGTCAGGCGAGGTATACTATATATATGAGTTTTGTTGTACCGGCAGTGTTGCCGACATCGCGCGAAGATCTCGAACAGAAGCTTGCGCTCCTCGCACCGACATTGGTCGATCGTATTCAGATTGATGTTGTTGACGGCCGTTTTGCCGCACCCGCCTCGTGGCCGTACAATGCGGCACCCTCCTCGGAAGAAGCAGATATCCACGGCAAGATGCTCCCGGAATTGCATCACATCGAGTATGAGATTGATCTCATGTGTCTTGATGCGTATCAGGCTGCGAGCTTCTGGCTTGCACGCGGCGCCTCACGTCTCACGTTCCACGCAGAGAGCGTCATCAATCTCTCGCGCCTTATCGCTTCGGCGCATAAGAACTACGGATGCGGTCCTGCTTCGTGCGGGGTTATCTCAATCGGACTCGCGCTTAATATCGAGAGCAGCCTCTCGCTCATCGAGCCGTATCTCAAGCAGATCGACTACGTGCAATTCATGGGTATCGCGCGTATCGGCCGACAAGGTCAGCCGTTTGACCGGCGTGTATGTACGGCCATAAGGAACTTCCGTTTGCGGTATCCGCATATTCCCGTACAAGTCGATGGTGGCGTCTCACGCGATACAGTGCGGGACCTTGTCTCGCTCGGTGTCTCAAACATCGTTGTCGGTTCGTCTATTCTCCGTGCAGCAGATCCGTCCGCAGCGATTGCAGAACTCGAAGCATTTCAGAGCCCGTACGGGGTATAATAGAAAGGATGATGCCCATTGATGCAGAGATTATCGCGCTTGAGAGCCGAGCCGAGGGAATCCGCGAAACGATCGTCGCGATGCTCGTCGCCGCCGGGAGCGGGCACACCGCCGGTCCGCTCGGCATGGCTGATATCTTTACTGCATTATATTTTCATATCTTGAATCACGATCCGAAACGACCGGAATGGGAAGACCGCGATCGACTCATTCTCTCGAATGGCCACATCTGTCCGGTCTTGTATGCGGCGCTTGCGCACGCCGGATATTTCCCGATTGAAGAATGCCTGACTCTGCGGAAGTTTGGCAGCCGGCTGCAAGGACACCCTGAGCGCGAACGCTTGCCGGGACTTGAAACAACCTCTGGTCCGCTCGGTGAAGGGCTCTCGCAAGCGGCAGGGATGGCATACGCCTTTCGTATGGATGAGAAGAAGCAGCGCGTGTATTGCCTCATGGGAGACGGTGAGCAAGATGAAGGGAGCGTATGGGAGGCAATACTCTTCGCTGGTAAACAGAAGCTCCACAATCTCACCGCAATCATTGACCGCAACAATATCCAGATCGATGGCGTGACCGAAGATGTGCTCCCGCTTGAGCCGCTCGCTGACAAATACCGCGCATTCAATTGGCATGTGCTCGAAGTAAATGGACACGATATGCGCGCATTCATTGCCGCCCTCGAAGAGGCGAAGACGATCTCTGAGAAGCCGACCATGATCATCGCGCACACGATACCCGGCAAAGGCGTACCCGAGATCGAATCCGATTATCACTGGCACGGCAAGCCGCCGACCAAAGAGGAAGGGGAACGATTCTTGAAAGAGATTCGCACTATGAGAGGAAAAGTCCCGCATGAATATGCTTAACGAACACGCACATATTTCAGGAAAAATCTTTACCGATACTATCGAGCGAGCGCCGACCCGCGATGGCTTCGGCACGGGCGTTGTCGAAGCGGGGAAACATGATGACCGCATCATCGTCTTGTGCGCCGATCTTAAGGAGTCGACACGAGCAGATCAGTTCGAAAAAGAATTTCCAGATCGCTTTGTCGAGGTCGGTATCGCGGAGCAGAACATGGCGGCGCTTGCGAGCGGTATGGCAGCTGCGGGGAAGATCCCCTTTATCGCGAGCTATGCAGCATTCAATCCAGGCCGCAATTATGAACACATACGGACGACCATCGCGCTCAACAGGATGCCGGTGAAAGTGTGCGGCATGCACGCGGGTGTCTCAGTCGGCCCTGATGGCGCGACGCATCAGATGCTCGAGGATATCGGCCTTATGCGCATGCTCCCGAACATGACGGTCATCGCGCCGGCAGATGCCGAGGAGGCGCGCAAGGCGGTCGCAGCAGCCGCGACGACCGATACGCCGGTGTATCTGCGCTTCGGTCGCTCGAAGACACCGACCTTCACGACCGGCAAGACGCCGTTTGAAATAGGGAAGGCGCTCATGCTTTGGGAATCAGAGAAGCCGCACATCGCGATACTCTCGACAGGCGCACTCACCTACCAGGCGCTCGCGGCGGCGCGCTCGCTCGCGGCGGAAGGCATCGAGACGCTCGTGCTCCATGTGCCGACCGTGAAGCCGCTCGATCGCGAAGCGATTATCGCGGCCGCGAAACGTGCGGGCCGCGTGGTCACCCTCGAAGAGCATCAGGCGGCGGGCGGCTTCGGGAGCGCTGTCGCAGAGCTTCTCGCGCAAGAGCACCCTGTCTCTATGAAAATCATCGGCGTCGCCGACCAATTCGGTCAATCCGGCACGCCCGACGAGCTCCTCGCGCACTACGGTCTCGATGCCGCCTCCGTGACCGCAACCATTCGTGAATTCCTAAGAAACTAATACTATTCTTTTTTGGAGATTCTCTCATCAAATCAGACTTCACCGACTAGAATGATTCCTGAATACATCTTGTATATCTAAAAAATAACACTCCCAATTAGTATTCGTCCTAGATTGGCGAAATTGCCAGTCTGTACGGCAGAAGGAATACCAAGATAACAATCTCACCCGCAGGAGTATTGAGAATCAAACTAAAGTTCCGTCACGATGTAGTCGGTGGGGGCGTTTTTGAGATATGCCTCGAGCTGTTCGCGGGAGAGGAGGCCTTTCTGTGCGCCGATCTCCTGCACGACGCCCATCGAGTTGATAGGCCCCCAGCGGAGCGCTTCGCGGAGCGGGACGCCGAGCGCGAGCGCGGCGACAATGGTCGAGGTGGTCGCATCACCGGCACCCGTGCGATCGACAGGCGGCTTCGGGTCGGGATACATCGGGACGCGGAGCATCTCGGTGC
>JAHFMM010000001.1:0-55949 GCA_023264495.1 bacterium
AGAATGATGTGAACGAGCTCAAAGATACTACAGGACGTATTGAAGAAACGATGCAAAAGGTCCTGACGATTGTTACAAACTTTGCTGGCAATGTTGATACGCTCCAACAAGAGAACATTATGGGTGCCGAGACACTCCGGCGGCACGATGTCCAGATTCACGAGCTAGCCGTCGCTACGGGGACGACACTCTCTGAATAGTTGCGTTTCTGACAGCGTTCCTTTATATTAAGCAGTGACCCGCTCGGGTCTTCTTTTTCTAATGTCAACAATCAATCAGCTCTCCCGCAAGGGACGCAAGACACGATCGAGCAAGGACCGCACCGCGGCTCTTTCGCGCGGTTTTAATACGCTCAAGAATCGCCCAACCTTCTATGCTTCGCCCTTCAAACGCGGCGTTTGCACCAAGGTGACCACCAAGACCCCCCGCAAGCCGAACTCAGCTATCCGCAAGATCGCCCGCGTTCGTCTCACCAACGGTATGGAGGTTACCGCCTACATCCCCGGCGAGACGCATAATCTCCAAGAGCACTCAGTCGTGATGCTGCGCGGCGGCCGTGTGAAGGATATCGGCGTGCAGTACACGATCGTACGCGGGAAGCTTGACGCTTCAGGCCTCGAGAAGCGCCGCACCGCGCGCTCGCGTTATGGCGCCAAGCGGCCTAAATAATTTTAATCATGAGACGACCACTTAAAAAGCAGCGAACCTGGCGACCAGATCTCAAGTACGGATCGACGACGCTCACGCGTTTTATCAACGCCGTGATGTGGGATGGGAAGAAGGATACCGCACGCGCGGTTGTCTATGGCGCCCTTGATAAGATCAAGACGGATGGCGCAGACCCGATTGAGACATTCGAGACAGCGCTTCGCAATGCTTCGCCGCTTATGGAGGTGCGCTCGCGCCGTGTCGGCGGAGCGAACTATCAGGTTCCGCGCGAGGTACCCCAGAACCGCCGTCTTGCGCTCTCGTTCAGGTGGATTATCAATGCGGCTCGCAATAAAAAAGGGAAGCCGATGGCCGAGAAGCTCGCCGCCGAGCTCCTTCTTGCCGCTAAGAACGAGGGTGATGCTATCAAGAAGAAGGACGATATGCACCGCATGGCAGACTCCAACAAGGCCTTCGCCCACTTCGCGTGGTAAGCTCGCAAAGCCGAGCTTGCTCCCTGCGCTCGTTCGGGAGTCGAGGGATTGCGCATTGAAAATCAAAACCCGCCTGTCTGGCGGGTTTGTGCGTTTCTCCCTGGATAGTCAATTCGTTTTGTGATGGGCGCTTTCAGCCATTGCGACCGCAGTCGCATAGCGGCGCGGCTCAAGAGCAAAAGCTCTTCGCAATATCAGCAGCGCTTCCCTGACTTTTGCGGGATCCCATCCTACAGGATCGCTTGTTTTGGTAACGAGGCCCTGATAATAATCTGCTCGTGCCAGGACATGTTCTCGAGAATCAATCTTTAGACCCATAGCATCACCCCTTTGTTTGTGTTGGCGGACTTCCGATAGGGATAGTACATCGTACCTGTCGACTTTGCAATTTACCTCATCTGGGCTATTCTATGAATAACGCTGTTTCCCTTCGGAAGTCCCGCTGCGGGAGGCGCTTTTTATTTTAGCTTTTATCCATTTAGGCCTTTATGAACAGAGACTACCCGCTTGAGAAGGTGCGCAACTTCGGTATCATCGCCCACATCGACGCTGGCAAAACGACGACCAGCGAGCGCGTGCTTTTCTACACCGGCTCGCAGCACAAGATCGGCGAAGTGCATGAAGGCGGGACTACGACCGACTGGATGGAGCAAGAGCGCGAGCGCGGCATCACGATCACCGCCGCCGCCATCACCTGTTTCTGGACGCGCACCAACGAGAAGGATAAGAAAGATGCGTCGAAGAAGTTTCGTTTCAATATCATCGACACTCCCGGGCACATCGACTTCACCGCTGAGGTGAAGCGCTCGATGCGCGTGCTCGATGGCGCGATCGTCGTCTTTGACGGTGTTGCTGGCGTCGAGCCGCAGTCTGAGACCAATTGGCGCTATGCCGACGAAGCGAGTGTCCCCCGCGTTTGTTTCATTAACAAGCTCGATCGCACCGGCGCTTCGTTTGAGAAGTCATACGCAAGCATTCTCGATCGGCTCTCACCAAAGGCGATTCGCATGCAGATCCCGATCGGGGAAGAAGCTGCTCATGAAGGCTCGATCGACCTTCTCTCGATGAAGGCATACGCCTTCAGCGGGAACATGGGCGAAGAGGTTATCGAGGGCGAGATACCGGCGAATCTCCTCGAAGACGCCAAGAAGTATCGTTCGGCTCTTGTCGAGCGCATCGTCGAGCAGGATGATGCGGCGATGAGCGCATATCTCGATGGCGTCGAGCCGAGCGTCGAAGAACTGAAGAAGCTCTTGCGCACAGCGGTCATTCATAACGAGATCTTTCCCGTTTATTGCGGGAGCGCGTTGAAGAACAAGGGCGTACAGCTCGTGCTCGATGCGGTTGTCGACTATCTCCCATCCCCGCTCGACCTCCCGCCAGCAACAGGTACGAACCCGAAGACGGGTGAGCCAGTCGAGCGGCATGCTAACGATGACGAGCCGTTCTGCGCGCTCGCTTTCAAGCTGCAGACCGATCCGTTCGTCGGTGCTCTGACCTTCTTCCGTGTCTATTCGGGTACCGTTACCGCCGGATCATACATTTACAACTCGACGACCGGGTCTAAAGAGCGTCTTGGCCGCATCGTCCGTCTCCAAGCCGACAAGCGTGAAGAAGTCGAGAAAGTCTTCTCAGGAGAGATTGCTGCCGCAGTGGGACTTAAGGATACCAAGACCTCGCACACGCTCTGCGATGAGGCGAACCCGATTGTTCTTGAAGAGATCAAGTTCCCTGAGCCGGTGGTATCGCTCCGCATCGAACCGAAGACGAAGGCCGATCAGGAGAAGATGGGTATCGCGCTACGCAAGCTCTCTGATGAGGACCCGACCTTCCGTGTCACGACTGACGAAGAGACGAACGAGACGATCATCTCGGGCATGGGCGAGCTCCACCTTGAGATCCTTGTCGATCGCATGAAGCGCGAATTCGGTGTTGTCGCAGATGTTGGTAAGCCGCAAGTTGCCTATCGTGAGACCATTCTTGGCGCAGCTGACGCTGAAGGGAAGTATATTAAGCAGACCGGCGGTCGCGGACAGTACGGCCATGTGAAGATCAAGATGAAGAAGATGGAGCCGGTTGATCCTGAAGCGAAGGTTGCGAAGAATGTTACGCGCGATGACCATTTCGAGTTTGTGAACAGCATCAAGGGCGGTGTGATCCCGCAGGAGTTTATCTCGCCGGTTGAGAAGGGGCTTCGCGAGGCGATGGGTCGCGGTCTCCTCGCCGGCTTCCCGATGGTGGATGTGTCGGTTGATCTCTATGACGGCTCGTACCACGATGTCGACTCGTCCGAGATCGCCTTCAAGATCGCGGCATCGATGGCATTCCAAGAAGCTGCGCAGCGTGCAAAGCCCGTCATCCTCGAGCCGATTATGCGTGTCGAGGTTGTCGTGCCTGAGCAGTTCATGGGCGACATCACCGGCTCCCTCTCGGGGAAGCGCGGGCAGATCGAGGGCATGGAAGATCGCGGCATGAACAAAGCAGTGCATGCCAAGGTCCCGCTCTCGGAGATGTTCGGCTATACCACCACGCTCCGCTCGATGACCGAAGGCCGCGGCAATATGACGATGGAGTTCGACCACTACGACGTCGTGCCAACAAACGTCGCGACTGACATCATCGCCTCGCGGAAATAAGCCACCAGCTAGAATACATAGGGTAGTCCTATGTATTCGACAAGATACAACCGCCACCCCGAAGGGGCGGCGGTTGTTCTGTTCACGGAGTAGCAAGGGTAGCCCTTGCTACTTGATTCGGCAAGTTGCAATTATTTCGGCGCTCTCGTATAGTTACCTATAACGCATCTTGGCGTCGCTCTTTGGCTTGTCTGCTTTTTGTGAGTCGGCAAGCTTTAGGGTTTGTTCCGACTCCGGTCGGAGTATTCGTGAATTATTAATTTAAACTATCCGAACTATGGCAGAATTTGATCGCAGCAAGCCACACATGAACGTCGGGACCATCGGTCACGTTGACCACGGCAAGACGACGCTCACGGCAGGTATCCTCAATGTTCTCTCGATGCTTACTGGCGAGGGCTACTCGGCTCGCGTTGAAGGCGTCGACAATATCGACAGCGCTCCTGAAGAGAAGGCGCGCGGTATCACTATCGCGCTCCACCACTCGGAGTATGAGTCACCGAATCGTCACTACGCGCACATCGATGCGCCAGGACACGCTGACTATATTAAGAACATGATCACCGGTGCGGCGCAGATGGACGGCGCCGTCCTCGTGGTCGCAGCGACTGACGGCGTGATGCCGCAGACGCGCGAGCACATCCTTCTCGCGAAGCAGGTCGGCCTTAAGAAGCTCATCGTCTTCCTCAACAAGGTAGACATGGTTTCCGAGGCAGACCTCATCGATCTCGTCGAAGAAGAGATCCGCGAGCTCCTTACCAAGCAGGGCTACGATGGTGTCAACACGCCAATTGTCCGCGGCTCGGGCTTGAAGGCGCTTGAAGCCAAGGACGCTTCTGACGAGTGGGCGCAGAAGGTGAAGATCCTTGTCGACACTATGGACACTTACTTCGACCTCCCAGAGCGCGAAGTGAATAAACCGTTCCTCATGCCGATCGAGGACATCTTCTCGATTGAAGGCCGTGGCACCGTCGTGACCGGCCGCATCGAGCGTGGTACCGTCAAGGTTGGCGAGGAAGTCGAGATCGTCGGTATAAAACCGACGGCCAAGACGACCGTTACCGGCATCGAGATGTTCAATAAGCAGCTCTCTGAAGGGCAGGCAGGCGATAATGCCGGCATTCTCCTCCGCGGCACGAAGAAGGAAGATGTGCATCGCGGCCAGGTCCTCTCGAAGACGGGCGCGGTCACGCCGCACACCGACTTCGATGCAGAGGTCTACATCCTCGGTAAGGATGAGGGTGGCCGTCATACGCCATTCTTCTCTGGCTACAAGCCGCAGTTCTACATCCGCACAACAGACGTGACGGGTGAAGTTACTCTCCCTGATGGTAAGGAGATGGTCATGCCTGGCGATACTGTTACCTTCAAGGTGAAGCTTACCGCACCGGTTGCGCTCGAGGAGCAGCAGCGCTTCGCTATTCGCGAAGGCGGCAAGACGGTCGGTGCCGGTGTGGTCACCAAGATCACTGCCTAAGCGCCTGATTGAAGACTCATATGGAACCAACAACGGAAGAGAAACCGAAAACGAAGCGTGTCTCGAAGAAGGCAGTTGCTCCCATAGCGGAGCACAAGCTCCGGATCCGTGTTCGCGCCTATGAGCACAAGATTCTCGATGTCTCAGTGAAGCAGATTATGGACACCGCCGCTCGCTTTGATGCGGTCGTGGTCGGCCCCGTGCCGCTCCCGACTGAGATCAAGCGCTGGACCGTGAATCGTTCGACCTTCGTCCACAAGGACGCGCGCGAACAGTTCGAGATGCGCATCCATAAACGCCTTATCGACATTCAAAACCCGTCGCAGAAGGTGGTCGAGGCCCTCACGAACCTCAATCTCCCCTCCGGCGTTACGATCGACGTCAAGATGGTCTAAAGAAACAAAACAACCGCCGCCCTTCGGGCGGCGGTTGTTTTGTGCTATAATCTGCATATGACCACGACGCAGATGAAGAGAATTGAAAAACTTGCAGAAGCAAGCAGACGATACGCTAAAAAGTCGCTCGAAAAGAGCCGCGAGCTCGAAATATATCTCAGCATCCTCGACTACAAAGCCGGTCGAGTGAAGGAATATTCGTCTGTGGACGCGATGTTTCGCGCCGCAAAACGCCTCCACATGTAGTGATGAAACGGAACGTCCCGACTCAAAGTTTTCTCAGAAGTCTCGCGCTCTTTTTGCATCGTCACCCTGATCTTGAGGAAAAAACACACGTACTGATAGAGCGTCTCGTCACTGGCAGTTCAGAAGTGCGAATACATCCGCTTCACGGTCCGCTTAAAGGATTTTATTCGGCGCGCATCTCGCAATCTTATCGTCTCGTCTTCGCGCTCGAGCCGGACGCCGTCATCTTCATCGACATCGGCTCCCACGATGAGGTGTACTAAAAACTAGGACATCGGATGTCCTAGTTTGCATCATTTTGGCCAAAGCCTGGCATTGGCCATTGGCCACAACCGCCCTGGCGGGCGGTTGTGTGGTTCTTGTTTCGCATGTTAGTATGAAGGTATCCTTCTGGGTCGGACGTGTGGTTCAGGCGCCCCTTGGTCAAAAGCCAGTCGACAGGTCTAGACCAAGTTAGAACCATATTTTCGGCCCCGAGGGACTTCGGCCATAATGGTCAAGCCCTTTCGCAATCTCGCTTCGGCGGGATTTCCTATTTTCTTGCATATTTCCGCATGCTCGTGTAGAGTACTGGAATCGCTATGTCCCGAGTGTAATCACGAGGGACCTCCAGCAAATCGCGCCACGCGATTGCTGTGGCGCGATTTGCTTTACATGAAATTCATTCTCGCGAAGAAAGAAGGCATGACCCGCTTGTTCGGGGAGGATGGTCGCGCCCGCGCAGGGACTATCCTCGTTGCCGGCCCGATGACCGTTACGCAAGTCAAGACCACTGAAACGAAAAGCGGCTACAATGCGGTGCAGGTCGGTATGGGTACGCGCAAGACGAAGAACATCAGTAAGGCCGTCCTTGGACACACGGGAGGCAAAGCCTATGAAGCAATTCGCGAGTTCCGAGACGCGACCGGTGCCGAGGTCGGCGGGACGATTGATCTCTCGACATTTGCGGTTGGCGACACCGTGCAGGTCTCGGGCCTCTCAAAGGGTAAAGGCTTCTCGGGTGTGGTGAAGCGTCACGGCTTCCACGGCGGCCCGCGCTCGCACGGTCAGAAGCACACTGAACGCTCGCCGGGATCGATCGGCGGTTCTGGTGGCCGCGCCGGCGGGCGCGTGGTGAAGGGCAAGAAGATGGCAGGCCGCATGGGTACTGATCGCATCACCGTCACCAATCTCAAAGTCCTCGCGGTCGATGCGAAGGAAGGGAAGATCATCATCTCAGGTGCTGTTCCGGGCCGCCGAGGCACGCTCCTTGAGGTCATCGCAAAGTAATTTTGAATACTATGACCACCACTACTGAAACGAAGAAGGCCTCTCGACAAAGCTCGAGGCAAGCCGCATCGCTCGAGATGCCGGTGTATTCGATGGACGGCAAGCAGGTCTCGACCACGACGCTTCCCGAGACCGTCTTTGGCCTCCCATGGCGCGCAGACCTCGTACATCAGGTGACGACTGCGATGCAGGCGAACCTCCGCCAGAACCGTGCGCACACCAAGGACCGTTCTGAAGTGTCGGGCGGCGGCAAGAAGCCGTGGAAGCAGAAAGGCACTGGCCAGGCGCGCCATAGCTCGACACGCTCACCGATCTGGCGGCACGGCGGGATAACCTTCGGTCCGAGGAATGATCGCGACTACAGCGAGAAGATCAACAAGAAAATGCGTGTCGGCGCGCTCCTCTCGGTCCTCTCGAAGAAGGCGAAGGACGGAGAGATAATCCTCATCGACAAGCTTTCTTTCACTGAGCCGAAGTCGGCTATTGCGAAGTCGGCACTCTCGAAGCTGGCTGCCGGGGCTGATGCCGCAACGCTCGTTTCGAAGAAGAAAAATGCGGCGCTTTTCGCGCTCGCAACGTACGATGCGAATGCGATCAAGAGCTTCAGCAACTTTGGCAACGTGACGACCGAGGAGGTGCGCAACCTGAACCCGCTCAATGTGATGACACACAAGTATCTCATCATCGAAAAGCCGGAGGAGACGTTTGCGGCACTCATGGCCCGTGCCGCGACTAAATAAATCACTATGGCACTCTTTAGCAATAAAAAGAAAGGAAAGAAAGAAGGAGCGACCGTGAAGCGGGTTGCACGTGCGGTGGCAACTGCAAACGGCGGCGCACATGACATCATTCGCGCCCCGTGGTTCTCTGAGAAGGCGCTCATCGCGACCGACAAGGGCGTGTACGCGTTTGCCGTGGCACCGCGCGCGACCAAGGCGGAGATCGCCGGAGCGATCAAGGAGATCTATCAGGTCACACCGCGTGCCGTGAACATCGTGAATCTCCCCGCGAAGACAAAAGCGATGCGCACGCGCCGCGGTGTCGGCACGCGTGCCGCACGGGCCAAGGCATATGTCTATCTGAACGCAGGTGATACCATCAAATTTGCATAACCATGAAAACGTACCGACCCACCACTGATAGTCGTCGCTCAATGACAACCTTGCCTTATAAGGAGCTTTTGTCAGGCGACGAGCCGCACAAGCCACTCCTTGGCATCAAGAGTCGTCGCGGAGGGCGAAATAATGCTGGGCGCATCACCATGCGTCATCAAGGCGGTGGCCACAAGCGCCGATTGCGCGATGTCGACTTCTCATACAGTAAAAAGAATATCCCCGCAATCATCGAGACAGTCGAGTATGATCCGTTCCGCTCAGCATTCATCGGTCTTGCGCTCTATAAGGACGGCGAACGCCGCTATGTCGTCCTCCCGAAGGAAGTGAAGGTGGGGAGTACCTTTATCGTCTCAGAAGATGCTCCGCTCACCGCAGGCAATCGTCTCCCTCTCGGGAAGATACCGGTCGGCACCGCGGTCTATAATATCGAGATCGCTCCAGGCACCGGCGCAAGTCTTGTGCGATCGGCAGGTACGTATGCTGAGGTTGTTGCGCATGACGCGGGCTATGCGCAGATCAAGCTCCCTTCGACTGAAGTCCGAAAAGTCTCTGACCTCGCATGGGCCTCGATCGGCACAGTCGGCAATGAAGAGTACAATCTCGTCGTTATCGGCAAGGCAGGCCGCAGCCGCTGGCTCGGCATCCGCCCGACTGTGCGCGGTACGGCGATGAACCCGGTTGACCATCCGCACGGCGGCGGCGAAGGGCGTCAGGGCCGCGGTCTGCGCCGCGCGAAGAGCAAGTGGGGCAAGCCGACCGGCAAGGGGCAGAAGACCCGCACACCGAAGAAGTACTCAAACGTCTTTATCGTTTCGCGCCGCAAGGTCGGCAAGAAGCGGAAAGGCTAATCTTAATGTTAAATGCACACCCCCGCGGCCGAGAGGCCGCGGGCTTTGCATTTAACAGTTTGTGTGATTATATGCGCGAGGGAAGCAGTACATCCTATCGCAGCAAATCAATCAACCTGCCGCATCTGCGGCTCAACAAGAGGAGAAACATCATGAGCACACCCGCTCGGCAGTACCCGAAGTTATTGGCGAATATTGCCGCTATCAACGCTATTTACAGCGTGCCGCCACAGGTCTTTGCAGTTGGCGATCAGGAAAACAGATCAGGGGAAAGTAAAGGATCGCTCGCAATCCTCGGATTCGCAAGAGCGAACGGGTTGTCGAACATTTTTGAAATCCTGCCGATGTTCGGCGAAGCATACGATGAGGTTCTCGCTGATCCAAATGGTACCAGTCATGCCAACATCCGTGCGCTCACGAAACATGGTATGGATGGGGTGGTGCTTGAACAAGGAGTCGAACTCCGTCCCGAGCTCAAGCTCATCCGCGATGCATTCCCGCACCGGGCTGAATTCAAGCCAGACAGTCATCCGAAAGATGTACGCGAAGCGGTCGAATTTGTCATCAGCGAACTCGATTGCGGGCGTATGCGCGTTGCCATGAAGCTCGGTTATCGTTGGTGGACGAATCAGGCGGTGAAAGAAGCGATACTTCTATCGTTCAGGCTCAGGGATAATCGCGTGATGAATGGCGGTGACATGCAGTATTTCGACAAGGTGGAGCCGAAATTCTCTGGCGCATTGCCAGCGGATTATTTCACGAATGCCGGCATACGTGTCGTGCCTCCCGCAGTTGCGCGCAAGGGTGCCTACATCGCTAAGAATGTGGTGCTGATGCCCTCCTATGTGAATATCGGCGCGTATGTAGACGAAGGCACGATGGTGGACACTTGGGCTACCGTCGGCTCCTGCGCACAGATCGGCAAGAACGTGCATTTGAGCGGCGGTGTCGGTATCGGCGGCGTGATCGAGCCCGTGCAGGCCAACCCGACTATCATCGAGGACAACTGTTTTATCGGCGCGCGCTCAGAGATTGTCGAGGGCGTGATCGTAGAAGAGGGCTCGGTGATCTCGATGGGCGTATTCATCGGCCAGAGCACCAAAATCCTCGATCGCGAGACCGGTGAAATAAGTTATGGCCGCATACCGGCAGGCTCGGTGGTGGTCAGCGGCAATTTGCCCGCCAAGGACGGCAGTCACAGCCTGTACTGCGCCGTAATCGTGAAGAAGGTGGATGCCCAGACACGCGGCAAAGTCGGTATCAACGAGTTGCTGCGGGGGATCTGAACGACAACGTTCTTCGTGCGACATTGTGGCCTAGGGGGAACCCTGGGCCATCGTTTTATCTAACGATACGCAGGTTTCAGGATGTCTGAGAGGTCAGTAAGCGGGATGCGGAGGGTTTGCGGCCCAGCAGAGTAGGGAGCGACTGCGTAAGGCGCAAAGAGGATGACGAGATCGTTATTGTCGAAGAAAAAATTATCGAAATTCTTTTCCTCGGGCGTCGTGCCGGGCAGAATGAAGTTCTTGATAAAATCAGCGTCAGCTAGCTTTGTGCCAATGACCGCAGGGAGCTTCGTGCGAGCTATGCGCGAGAGTGCCGCAAGATACTCAGACCCAGGGACAAAGAGGTCGGTAAGAGCGAGCGGCGCGCCAGCTTGCCCTGAGTGAGTCGAAGGGTCAGTATCGAAGGAGAAGGTTTTGAAGAATAGGTTCGGATGCGCTCCAAGCGTATCTTCAGTGATAGTAAAGATGTATGAAAGCGTATGTGCTGATGAGCCGATGAGATACGTGATCTGGAGAGACTCCTTGCGACCCTTGTCGAAGCCCATCATGACGATGTCATGGGAGGTAAGATTAGCAAAGTTCCCATTGGTTTTAAATTTGGTAATCGTACTACTCACAAATTCCTTCATTAAAGCAACGGCTGCTGTATTTGCCACAGCGCTGACGGTTACTATGTCGGTACTGGAGGCGTAATTAGCAGCGATATCATAATAGGGCGCATGTTCTGTATATTTTGAGCCAGAAAGTATCGTTACCGGCATTTCTGGAGGCGAGGATGGGCGTATCGCCAAATAAGAAATAAGCCCGATACCGATAATAAGAAGGGCGAGACTGCCGATAAGAGTATCTCTACGCATTCGGGTAGTATAGCAACACATGAGTCGTTAGAATCAGGCCACACTATAGCAGATGCGGTAATGGAGTGGAATGAGGGAGGCGATTTGTTGACGTTTCGAAGCAGGTACGGTATCTTTCTTATATCCCGCAGCGCGGGCTTTTCATTACTTTCTTATGGCACGGTCACTCAAGAAGGGTCCCTTCGTGGATGCAAAACTCCTGAAGAAGCTCGTCGATAAGAAACCAGCAACGGCTGGCGTTATTAAGACATGGGCGCGCCGCAGCCAGATCAGTCCGGAGATGGTCGGATTCACCTTTGGCGTCCATAACGGCAAGAGCCACCTCGAAGTCTTGGTGTCTGAGGAGATGGTGGGGCATCGTCTCGGCGAATTCTCCCCGACAAAGAAATTCGTCCGGCACGGCGGTAAGATGCAGAAGGAGCTTGAGCAGAAGAAGCAGCAAGCTGAGATTACTGCCGCAAAGGCTGCAAAGGCTTCTCCGGCGCCTGCCGCGAAGAAGAAATAAATATATCTATGGCAAACGCAACTCTTAAAAGCCACAACCAACCTCCGCGCAAAGTTCGGCTTGTAACGGATTTGGTGAAGGGTAAGAAGGTACCGGCTGCGCTTCTCGCACTTGAACACCTTCCTCGCCGCGCATCAGAGCCGGTACAGAAGCTTATCGAGAGCGCCGCCGCGAATGCAAAGTCCGCAGGCAAGAACGTCGATGAACTCACGGTGAAATCGATTCTCGTTGAGAATGCCGGCATGACGAAGAAGTATATGCCACGCGCCTTTGGACGCGCTTCAGCAATCCGCCGCCGCAAGAGCCGCGTCATCGTGACACTCGCATAATTTACCTACTATGACGCACATCGTACATCCCTACGCACATCGCCTCGGCATCATCCGAGATTGGAAGAGCCGCTGGTTTGCCGCTGATGCAAAGAGCTACCGCACTAATATCAAAGTCGATGAGACAATCCGCCGTTTCCTCACCAAGCGCTTGCGCGGGACCTACACGAGCGGTATCGAGATCGAACGCTCGGCAAACGAGCTCCGTGTAACGCTCTCGACTGCCCGCCCCGGGCTCGTCATTGGGCGCTCTGGCGAGAATGCCGCGAAGCTCCGCACCGAGCTTGCCGCGGTCGTACGCACGGCCGCGCCGAACGACACGCGTACTCTGAAGCTTGATGTCAATGAGATTCACCAACCCGAGACCGATGCGGCTGTGGTGGCATACATGATTGCCGAGGGTCTTGAGAAGCGCATGCCGTTCCGCCGGGTGATGAAGCAGACGATCGAGAAGGTGATTGCCGTGCGCGAGGTCGAAGGGGTGCGCATCATGATCTCAGGTCGTCTTGGCGGCGCTGAGATGAGCCGCAAGGAGCAGCTTAAGAAGGGACGCATTCCATTGCAGACCTTCCGTGCTGATATTGATTTCGCACACGAACAGGCCTACCTGCCGTATGGCGTCATCGGTATCAAGGTGTGGATCTATCGCGGTAATGTATACCAGGACAAGAAGGCTCCGGCACGCATCCCTGTCTCGGTCGCGGCATAATTGATTGACTTATGTTATTCCCTAAAAAAGTAAAACACCGCAAGTGGCAGACGCAGCGCATGAGCGAGAAGCGTTTGAATCGTCCTGACACGCGCGGGGTCGAGGTTGTGTTCGGCTCGTTTGCGCTCAAGGCGCTCACGCCGGCGCGCATGACGAGCAACCAGATCGAGGCTGCGCGTAAAGTGCTTACCCGTGCGACTGCAAAGACAGGGAAGCTCTGGATCCGCATCTTTCCTGACCGACCGGTCACAGCAAAGCCGGCTGAGGTCGGTATGGGAAGCGGTAAGGGCGATCCGAAGCACTACGTCTTTCAGGTGCGCCCAGGCCGTGTCCTCTTCGAGATGGACGGCGTGCCTGAAGATATTGCGCGCGCGCATCTGCGACAAGCGGGGATGAAGCTCCCGATGAAGACGGCTGTGGTTGCGCGCCATTAATTGCTTTTTATACTCAGATATGACAAAAAGAGAAGTAATGACGACTAAGACCGATCAAGAGCTCGCAAAGCTCCTTGCCGATACACGCGCCGCTTTTCGTGAAGTGCGGTTTGCCGCTGCAGGCGCACGTGCGAAGGATCCGAATGCAGCGAAGAAGTCTCGGGCAACGATCGCGCGCATACGAAGCGAACAACACGCCCGTTCGGTGAGCTCGAGCCAAACTGCCGCTCCGGCCAAATAACATATGGAACAAAAAACAACCAATCCCCAATCATTTGTCGGAACCGTCGTGAAGACGGCGATGAAAGACACGGCTACGGTGCGAGTCGACCGCTACGTGAAAGATGCGAAGTACAAGAAGTATTCGGTACGCTCGAAGAAGTTCCTCGCCCATAATCCGGGAGACGCGGCGCAAGTCGGCGACACGGTAACGATTGTCGCGACACGCCCGATCTCGAAGATGAAGAGCTTCGCAATCGATTCGACCAAGACGGTGTCGGCGGCAAAAGAGAGCGAATAAACATATATGTTGCAACCTCAATCAATCGTACGTGTGGCGGATAATTCGGGCGGGCAGGTTGCCCGCATCTTCAAGGTGCTCGGCGGGAGCAAGCGCCGCTATGCCGAGATCGGCGACACGGTGGTCGTCTCCATCCAGACCGCGCAGCCGCGCAAGGCGGTAAAGAAGAAAGATATTTACCGCGCGATTGTCGTCCGCCAGACGAAGCCGTTTGGCCGCAAGGACGGTTCGCACGTCCGTTTTGACGAGAATGCGGTCGTGCTCATCGAGAAGCAGGGTAAGGAGATGGCCCCGAAAGGGAATCGCATCTTCGGTCCGGTACCGCGCGAGCTCTCCGAGCTCGGCTGGCATTCTATCGTCTCGCTCGCCCCTGAAGTCGTATAACGAATATGTCTATGCATGTCAAAAAAGGAGATACCGTGCGAGTGATTACCGGAAAAGACAAGGGGAAGTCCGGGGTTATTGTGCGCGCGTTGCCGAAGGAAAATAAAGTCGTTATTGAAGGAGTTGCTCTCGTGAAGCGCCATGTCAAGGGGAAGGCGGGTCAGGTAGGGCATATCGCCGAGCGCCCACGTCCGATTAACGCATCAAACGTCCAGCTCACGAAGCAAGGTAGCGCCGCGAAGAAATAAATCTATGTCTACCACCAAACAAAAACAAGTATCAGCATATAAGGAATTGTCAGGTGCGTTCGGGTATACGAGCGTGATGCAGAGTCCGCGCATTACAAAAGTCATCGTCTCAACAGGCGTTGGTAAGAAGCGAGACAAGAAGGTCATCGAGGTTATCGAAAACCGTCTCGCGAAGATTACGGGACAGAAGCCGGCGCCGCGCGCCGCGCGCCTCTCGATCGCTTCGTTCAAGTTGCGCGAGGGCGACACGGTTGGCCTCCAAGTGACGCTCCGCGGCGCACGGATGTATGACTTCATCGATAAGCTCATTCATATCGCGCTTCCTCGCACGCGCGACTTCCGCGGCCTCTCGGCCAAGGCGATCGATGCTATGGGGAACATGACCATCGGTATCAAAGAGAACTCGATTTTCCCTGAAACCTCCGATGAAGACTTGAAGGACGTCTTCGGGCTTGCTATCACCATCGTTACCACCGCTTCTTCGAAGGCAGAAGCAGAGGCATTCTTCCGTCATCTCGGACTCCCGCTCATCGTTGACGGAGAGAAGAAACGCTGATAAGCTGTGCACACGCTCCTCGGGGCTTATTTTTTATGGCAAAAAAGTCACAACTCGCACGATACGCCAAGAAGGCGAAACTCGTCATGAAGTACGCAGAGAAGCGTGCATCCTTGAAGGCGGCTGGCGATTCGGCCGGGCTCCAGGCGCTTCCGCGGAATTCGTCCCCTATCAGACTCAAGAATCGTTGCGCGATTACCGGTCGTTCGCGCGGCTATATGCGTACCTTCGGTATCTCGCGCATCCTCTTCCGCGAGCTAGCACGCGAAGGCAAGATCCCGGGCGTTAAGAAAGCATCATGGTAACCGACCGCGTTGGCGATTTCATCATACGTCTCCAGAATGCCGCAATGGCCGGCAAGGCAGATGTGGTTGCGCCGCACTCTTCGCACCTCGCCGCTATCGCAGCGAAGCTTAAGGATCTCGGTTTTATCGCATCGGTCGAGACGCGCGTTCGCGATGAGGCCGGAGTCAAGAAAGATCTTGCCATACAGCTCGCCTATGATGATCGCGGACAGGCGCGGTTGCGAGGAGTAAAGCGAATCAGCTCTCCTGGCCGCCGACTGTATTCGTCGAGTACTGAGGCACACACAGTGAAGGGCGGTACCGGCGCGCGCATCATCTCATCGCCGCAGGGCATTGTGACTGACCGTGAGGCGCGCAAGAACCATGTTGGCGGTGAGAACATGTTTGAAATCTGGTAAATAGTATGAGCCGTCTCGCGCGAAAACCAATAGCAGCAGGCAAGGCGACCGTCTCGGTCAATGATGGTGTCCTTACAGTGAAAGGGTCAAAAGGGACGCTCACGAAACGCGTGCATCCTACCGTTGCAGTCTCGGTTGCAGGGTCAGAAGTGACGGTTGCGCCGAAGAATCACTCACGCCTCGCGAAGGCGCTTACAGGAACCTTCGCCTCGCACGTGAAGAATATGACGCAGGGCGTCGAGACGCCATTCTTGAAGAAACTCATTCTCGAAGGAGTTGGATACCGTGTCGAGATCAAAGGCAAGGATGTTGTCCTCACAGTCGGGTTCTCGCACACCGTACCGCTTACGATACCTGATGACATTACGGCAACGGTCGAGAAGAATGCCATCAAGCTCGAGAGTATCAACAAGGAGTCGCTCGGGCAGTTCGCGGCAAATATTCGCCGCGTGAAGCCGCCAGAGCCGTACCTCGGGAAGGGTATTCGCTACGAAGGCGAAATAATCCGCCGCAAGCAGGGCAAAAAAGCCGTCTAATCATCATATGCAAAACGCACCAACAACTAAAAGTGAACTCCGGAAGCGCCGCCACGCGCGCGTACGAGCGATTATCAAAGGAACGGCAACCCGTCCGCGCTTGGCGGTGTATCGCAGCAATCGTTTCGTCTCGGCACAGCTTATCGATGATGAGGCAGGGAAGACGATTGCGGCAGCGCATGGCCGCGAGTTTAAGGGTCCGCAATCGATGCAGGCGAAATCGGTCGGCGAAGCTATTGCGACAAAAGCGAAGGATGCGAACATTACGACAATTGTTTTTGATCGCGCCGGATACCGCTATGGTGGGCAGGTAAAGACGCTTGCCGATGCGGCACGAGCAGGAGGACTTATTTTCTAATAGTATGACCACGACGATACCTATGGAGACAGAGCAAGAAACACTACAGACCGTTGCGCCTGTCGAAACAGTCGTTGAGAATACCGACATGGCGGAGGTTGCGGCTGCTCCGGCTCAAGAGGGCCGAGGCCGTGGGGCTATTCGCGGCCGCGGGCAGCGTACTGGCGGCCGCACCCGTCCGCCGCGCGAGCGAGGAGAATTTGATCAGGTGACGATTGATGCCCGCCGCGTGGCGCGCGTGATGGCCGGCGGCCGCCGTTTCAATTTCAGTCTCGTGGTGGTGATTGGCGACCGCAAAGGTCGAGTCGGTGTCGGTCTCGGCAAGGGAGTCGATACGGCGCTTGCAATAGATAAAGCGACTCGCGATGCGAAGAAACATCTCTTCACCGTCCCGCGCACCGACACCGGATCAATACCGCACCAGGTGTCGGCGAAATACGCTTCATCGGTAATTGAGATCATCCCATCGACCGGTCGCGGTCTCGTGGCCGGCTCGGCGATGCGCACAGTGCTCGATCTCGCCGGAGTGACCGATGTGGTGACCAAGATCCACTCGCGCTCAAAGAACAAGCTCACGATCGCTCGCGCAACAGTCGCTGCGCTTAAGGAGCTCCGCGCCAAATAATTTCCTATACTATGCAACTCAACACCATCGCTCCCCGTGTGAAGAATAAGAAACCGCCCCATGTCGGTCGCGGCGGCAAGCGCGGCAAGACGAGCGGTCGCGGCGGAAAGGGGCAGACAGCGCGCGCCGGGCACAAAGTGCGCCCGGAGGTGCGTGATTTCATCAAGAAGTTCCCGAAGCTTCGCGGGCATGGCAAGAATCGTTCTCGCACGGTCCGAACGAACCGTACGGTTGCGGCAGCAGTGAATCTTGCTGTGCTCGATGCCGCGTATCAAGCAGGAGAGACGGTCTCGCCGGCAACGCTTCTCGCAAAAGGCCTGGTGCGGCGAGTAAAAGGCCGTGTCCCGGAGGTTAAGATTCTTGGTATGGGAACGCTTACGAAAGCACTGATAGTGAGCGGCTGTGCTCTGTCTGCGACAGCGCGCGCTGCGGTCACGGCAGCGGGCGGCACTATCCATGACTAGCGCTTTCTTGCATAAAGTAAAGATTGCCTTCAGCGACCCTGAGATACGCGCCCGCATCCTCTTCATCCTTGGAGCGCTTGCCGTCTTCCGTCTGCTCGCCGTCATCCCGATACCGGGAGTTGATAAGACAGCACTCGCTGCTTTCTTTGCCAACAATCAGTTTTTCGGACTTTTGAATATCTTCTCGGGCGGCGGGCTCTCGCAGCTCTCGATTGCTATGCTCGGAGTCGGGCCGTATATCACGGCTTCAATCGTCATGCAGCTCGCGACTATCATCTTCCCGCAAGTGAAGCAGGCCTACTTTGAAGAAGGAGAGGCCGGGCGCGCGAAGTTTATCAACTGGAGCCGCTTGCTCACGATCCCGGTAGCGTGTATATCGGGCATCGGTTTTCTCTTCCTCCTCCAGGGGCAGCATGTCATCGGTCAGTTGGGTGCCGTTGCGCTCATCGCGAATATCGCGCTCATCGCCGCCGGCTCGATGCTCCTCATGTGGATCGGCGAGCTGGTGACGGAGTTCGGTATCGGTAACGGCGTCTCGCTCATCATCCTCGCCGGCATTCTCTCGAGCGTCCCTACAAATATCTCGCACAGTTTGTTTGCGGCGACAGCAGCAGACGTCCCGTCATATCTCGCCTTCACGCTCCTCGGGCTCGCGATGGTGTATGCGGTCGTAGTGGTGTCGGATGCCGAGCGTTCGATACCGATCGCCTATGCACGCGCGATCCGCGGCGCGGCGCTCGCACAAGGAGCGGCGACCTATCTCCCGATTCGCCTCCTTCAGGCGGGGGTGATCCCGATCATTTTCGCACTCTCGCTCCTCCTTGTGCCGCAGATGGCACTCTCGGTACTCTCGACACTTCATGTTTCATTTGCTACCCCTGCCGACCTCTGGTACACCGCTTTCCTCTCGAATCCGTGGAAGTACGGCACCGTCTATTTCTTGCTCGTTATCCTTTTCACCTACTTCTACACTGCCGTCACCTTTGAGCCGAAGCGTGTCGCTGAGAATCTCCAGAAGACCGGCGCCTTCGTCCCTGGCGTGCGTCCTGGCCGCGAGACAGAAGAATATATCGCGCACGTGGTGAATCGCATCACTCTTCCGGGTGCCTGCTTCCTCGGCTTTCTCGCAGTCTCGCCATCGGTTATCCAGGGTCTTACGGGCATCACCACCATCGTCCTCGGTGGCACCGCACTCCTCATCGCGGTGCAAGTCACTCTCGATCTCGCACACAAGATCGACGCACAAGTTTCTCTCCGCGAGTACTAGGGATTTAGAGAACTGTGGATAACGTTGCAGCGCGTGGAATTTAGGTGTAATCTATGACGCATGGGGCAAATCCGTTTTAAACGGGCTTGCCCCCTTGCCTATTAACTAGAGATAGAGAATGAAGGAGGTGTGCCATGAATAACAAACAGTTAACGGCGATGATTGATGCGACTGGAGTAACTGTCGCATGTTTCTTCCAAGAAGTCGCCTATGAACTTGGGGGAAGCAGTAGCGCTATGCTGGATGAGTTTGAAATGGGACGCGTCCCTCAGGTAGCGCAAGAATACATTGAGCGTCATGAAAATGCGCAAAATAGAGGAGTTCGTGTGTGGTACTAAACCACACACATAAAAAGGCCGAGCAATCGGCCTTTTTTTATTGATATTGCACATTCTTGCACATCCCGTAGACTCAGAGCATGAACGACACACGAACTATCTTTTTTATCGGCAAACCAGGATGCGGGAAGGGGACTCAGGCATCATTTCTTTCTGAAGTTACAGGGTGGGAAGTTATATCAGCGGGGAAACAGTTCCGCTCAATCGCAAGCGAGGAGACCCCAGTCGGACATAAAGTGAAATCGGAAATCGATGTCGGCATTCTCGCGCCGCATTGGTTCGCAATGTATCTCTATTTGAAGTCTCTCTTCGGGGTTAAGGAGGGTGCGAGTATTATCTTTGATGGATTCAACCGTAAGGTTCCCGAAGCAGAATTGGTGATCAGTTCGCTCACATGGCTTAATCGTCCATTTATCGTTATCGAGATTAAAGTTTCTGATGAAGAAGTCGAGCGCCGTCTCGCGAAGCGTAAAGGGATCGAAGGTCGTGCGGATGATTCGGCAATCGATGAACGCTTGAAGGAATACAAAGAATATACCGAGCCGGCGATTGAAGTCTTCCGTATGGCGGGTACGTTGGTAGAGATAGATGGGGAGCGAACACCAGAAGAGATTGCCGCATCGATTCGCGAAGCACTCGCGCTCTAAGATGATTGTTACCACTGGAGCGGAGAAAGAAATCCTTATCGAGGGCGGGCGCCACCTCGCGGCGATACTCGCGGCGCTTCGGGCGCGAGTCGCTCCGGGCGTGACCACTGAAGAGCTCAATGCTCTTGCTGAAGAGATGATTCTTGCGGAGGGCGATGAGCCAGCCTTCCTCGCCTACACTCCCGAAGGCGGTGGACGCCCCTACCCAGCAACACTCTGTGTGTCTATCAATGATGATGTGGTGCATGGTATCCCAAACGAGCCGATTAAGACGCTTCGCGAGGGCGACATCGTCAGTCTCGACCTCGGGCTTAGACACAACGGCATTATTGTTGACTCGGCTGTCACGGTCGCAGTCGGTGCAGTAAGCGAGGAAACGAAGAAACTCTTGCGCGCGACCGAGGCGGCACTTGCGGCGGGGATTGCCGCCGCCATCCCTGGGAAACATGTCGGCGATATCTCCCATGCGATTCAAAAAGAAATCGAGGGAGCAGGATTCACGGTGATTAAAGAGCTTGGCGGGCACGGGGTTGGCGAGCTTGTACACGAAGAGCCGTTTATCCCGAACTTCGGCAAGCCTGGCGAGGGTGAGCCGCTTATCGAGGGTATGGTGCTCGCGCTCGAACCGATCTCAAGCGCGGGCAAGGCGGCAGTCACCATTGCGCCAGACGGGTACACCTTCCGCACGAAAGACGGTTCTCGCTCCGCCCACTTCGAGCACACCATCTTGCTCGAACGCGCCGGAGCGCGTATCATAACAGCATAGCCCTAGCGGGGATTTTATTTTTAAAAAACTGTATGGCACATCCGAAAGAAGAACAGTCACTCGTTATTGTGAAGCCTGATGGCGTACAGCGTACGCTCATTGGCGAGATTATTAAGCGGTATGAACAGCCGGGCTTCAAGCTTGTTGCGATGAAGCTTCTTGTTCCTACCTCCGAGCAGGCGAAGGCGCACTATATGACTGGTGGCGAAGAATGGCTTGAGATGGTCGGCACCAAGGCCGCTGCGGCCTATGAGAAGAAGGGTCTCAAGTCTCCCTATGCAACTCCGCGCGAGAATGGTATGGCTATCCTTGAGGCAAATGCGAAGTATCTCTCATCGGGTCCTGTTGTCGCGATGATCTGGCAAGGGGCTCATGTTGTCGAGATCGCACGCAAGATTACCGGAGCGACCGAACCGCGCTCTTCTGAGATGGGTACTATTCGTGGCGACTTTGTCATCGACTCATATATGATGGCAGACACCGATAATCGTTCGATTCGGAACCTTATCCACGCTTCTGGTGCGCCCGAAGAGGCAGCACAAGAGATCCCGATCTGGTTCGATGAGAAAGAGATCTACAACTACCGACTCGTAAACGAGGAGATTCTCTATGGAGATATGGACGGTATCTTGTCGGTATAGTTGTCCACAACCGTCCCTTGGAGGAGGAGTATACTGATAGATGGAGCTGTTCTTGAAAACGCAACTTGCTTCTCCCAAGGGAAAATGAGCATTAAGGTGCCTTGGTGAATCCCGCAAGGGAATCCGATAGACGCCGTTACTCTTCCCACCTGGCATATTAAGTTGCCAGAGAGGACAGTTCCGCACAAACCCGCCATAGTGGCGGGTTTGTGCGTCTTGAGTATACTGTGGCTATATGCCACCGAAACGATTTGAAGGGAAGTTCGGGATACCTTCTTCGCATACGATTGACTCGCAGCTCACCTCAGCGCTGTACCGGCTCCCTGAGTCGATGGACTCGAAAGAAATAGGGGAACAAGTAGAAAAGATTTCTGCACTCGTCAATAAGCAGATTGAGACGAATCATCTCGAAGATAGTGAGAAGCGAGGCGAACTGCTTTCTCAAACAGAAAAACAGACGCTCTATCTCAAGCTTGCCCGTCACTATGAGGATAACGGCGAGTCGGCGCATATCGACATCTCCACGATGGTAGACGCTCTCGTCGAATCGCGGCGCTTCTTGCAGAGCGATCGAGGAAGTATCGGGAAACTCTTCGAGTTGCATGAGATGAAGACGCTCCAACGCATCGCTGAACTGCGAAGAGAGCGGGCTGAAATGACTGGCACAGAATCCCTCAACCCCTATGAGAATCTCCTCGAGACCAATGATGGGAAATATTATCTCGCACGGCTCCTCAATATGCCTCACCTCGAAACAGAGTCCAAGTATCTCGGGCATTGCGTCGGCACCAGCACGAGCTATATCAACAAGATGAAGAAGGGCGATGTCGAGATATTCTCCTTCAGAGATACACAGACGCATGAGCCGCTCATAACTATAGAGTACGACACGAAGTCGCACCGCTTGTTGCAAGTGAAGGGAGTCGATGATTATATACCAAAGCTTTTCGATTCGTATTCGAGCGACCTCATCGAGACCATCGAGCGCTTGCCCGAGACCGTGAATGACGAAGGCGAGCCGCGACTCGTCTCAAGCACTGAGGCGCGAGACATGAAGCAACTCGCTGGTATCAGAGACAAGACGGCAGACAAAACATCTCTTGATAGAACAGAACTTCGTTTTCTCTATGAAGTCGACGCACCGATACAGCGTTTTGATACAGAACCAGATCCTCTCATCAAGACACTCCTTGATGCACGGGATACCACTACCGACCTACCCATCATCTTCGACTGCACACCCGAACAGATCGCCCACTCCATTTCAGAAATAACTCCCGACACAAAGGCCTATGTCGGCCCGCTTGAGAAGGGTATCTTCGACGCTCTCTCGCCCGCTCTCGAGCACGTGTATACGAAGTTCCCTGAAGGTCGCGTCAAGTTCCACTCCATCGAGCTCGGCACCGGCATCGAGAGCGGCCCGGCATTTGAGCAAGCGATACGTGATAAGGACATGGAGGTAGGTGGTTACGCAAAGCATCTCCTGGAGAGTCCCGACTTCAAAGTTGTAGGCGAACACACCAACGCTGATCTTGTTGAAATGTCAGTCGCCGCACTCGGATTCGACAGATCAACACGCTACGACGCTATCTGTGCACGCGCCCTCGAGCTCGGCCTCGAGCTCTGCCCGGCTGAAGTCGGCCCGCAACTCCGCCTCCAATACACCGATCAACCAATGAACAGTTATCTGCGAATCGCAATGAAAGCTATTAGCGACCGCGACGGCGACCCGCGCTTCTTCCGCGTGGATCGCGATGACGTCGGCCTCTGGCTCTACACGGACTACGGGAAGCCCTTCTACGTTTGGGGTACTGACTTTCGCTTTGTGTTCCTCCGTCCCCGCAAGGCGCTTTGACCTTCTGACACTTAGGACTTTTGCATTTGGCACTGAGACACTTTTGACCTTTGACCTTGCCTGCCGATAGGCAGGCTCCGCGATTTTTTTGCTACCATAGTGTGAGTCGGTGAATAGCCACCGGCGACGATTGGAATGTTTAACTCTTCCTACGTTGCCGGCTACCGACTAAGTATCCGTACATCGAGAGCGCGACCGACCACGGTTTGTCGCGGAGTGGTGTACGAAACTCAAAAAGTTGGTGATACTTGGTACAGCGTGCTCGTGGACTAGAGCCTCTTGTGGCCCGAGGTCCCGCAGACTAGCTACGCCTACAGCTCCAAGATCGGCACAAGCCTTCAAGGGGTGGAGACATGGATGGCATGCTGTACATAGCGACCGCGACGGCAACCCGCACGTCTTCAACGTGAATCGCGATGACGACGACCTCTGGCTCAACACGAACAACGGGAAGCCCGACAACGAGTGGGGTACTGACTATCGCTTTGTGTTCCTCCGTCCCCGCAACTCTCACCAGCTTGTAAAAGCGAAACTGCCCTTACGGGCGGTTTCGCTATGGTACATTGCATGTATGGCACTACGACTAACCTCATACGGCGGAGCAGGGAAGGTGACGGGCTCTAATTTTTTAATCGAAGGCACCAAGGGAAGGGTACTGGTCGACTGCGGCATCGAGCAGGGTGCCGATGTTGCTGAAGCAGAAGCATATGGGCCTTTCCCTTACGAAGCAGCCAGCATCGATGCTCTTGTTATTACTCATGCGCACCTCGATCATATAGGGCGTATCCCCAAGCTCGTGAAGGACGGCTTCCGTGGGAAGATCTACATGACACCCCCGACGAAAGATCTCGCCGAACTTATCTTGAACGATTCGGTTACGATCCTTGGGCAAGACGCAGCACGCCGTGGCGAGAATCCGCTGTATGAGAGCAAGGATGTCGCACACACCTTCGCGCTTATTGAGACACTTGAGTATCATGTTGAGAAAGAAGTTGCGCCGGGTATTTCGATCTATCTGCGCAACACAGGCCACATCCTCGGTTCGGCGAGCGTGCGCATGACGGATGAGGATGGCACGACACTTGCGCTCACGGGCGACATTGGCAACTCACCATCGCCGCTTCTCCCTAATTGGGAGCCGATCACTGATGCCGATGCGCTTCTTATGGAGAGTGTGTATGGCAATCGACTTCATCCGGCGCATACTGAGCGGGTTGCGAGGTTGCGTGACGTATTCAAGCATGCCATCGAGCGAGGCGGCACCATTCTTGTCCCTGCCTTCTCGCTTGAGAGAACGCAGCTTATGCTCTATGAGCTATCCAATTTCTTTGAAGCAGGAGAACTTCCACGCATCCCAGTCTATCTCGACTCCCCGCTCGCAATCCATGTGACTGCGGTCTATGAGAAATGGGGGCCGACTTATTTCAAGCCAGAGGCTGAAGAAGAGATGAAACGCGAAACAAGCCTCTTCGACTTCCCATTTCTCACCAAGACGCTCTCGCATGAAGAATCGGCAAAGATTGAAGAAGTGAAAGGAACGAAGATTATCATCGCCGGCGCCGGCATGAGCCACGGCGGCCGCATCGGACGATGGGAGGCTGAGTATCTCCCAGACGCTTCGACCACTCTCATAATCGTAGGCTACCAGGCACCGGGGAGCCCGGGGCGGCGGATGGCCGAAGGCGCTCCCTCAGTGCGGCTCAATGGCCGCGATGTCATCAACAAGGCGCACGTAGAGATTCTTGAGGGATGGTCAGCGCACGCCGATCGAGACCAACTTCTCTCGTTTGCCGAGAAGGCGCTTGCCGGGAAGCGTACCAAGGCGATCTTTGTCGGCCTCGGCGAGCCAGCCGCAGAACGATTCCTCGCACAGCGCATCCACGACTATCTCCTGCCGCAGGACTCCCGAAGGGGAGTAAGGCGCCGCGTCATTATCCCCGCACTCGGTGAGACGTGGGAAATCACGAAGGAAGGAGTAAAGAATTTGTCATAACCCATGAATCCGAAACCAGGCGTTTACGAGCATTATAAAAACAGTAATCACAAATATCGCGTAGTCGGCGTTGCGAAGCATAGCGAGACGCTCGAAGATCTGGTCGTCTACGAGGCGTTGTATGAGAATGAATCCGCGAAACTTTGGGTAAGACCCATCGAACTGTTCCTTGGAGAAGTTGAAGTCAACGGCACAATGGTTCCCCGGTTCAAGTATCTTGATGGAAAATGAGGCAATGAAAGTTAAGGAACAAGACCAAGCTTCTCAGGCACCAATTTCTCATTGTGCTCGATGATTCTTTTTAGATAGATACGATTCTTTGATATAAAGTTGCCGAGATAGGGTGAAAAGGGTAGTCGCAACAGATCGTCAAATGCAAAGAATCTCATCTCTTGCCCTTCGTCGCCGAACTTGAGTTTCTCGACCTCCTCTTCTTCCAAACGAACGAGATAGCGTACCACAGTTCTCTTGTCATCGAAGGATTCAATGCCCATGCGGAGTATCGTCTTAGGAATCATGCCGATCTCTTCTGTCAACTCTCTCTTCAGCGCAGTATCAAAATCTTCTCCTTTCTCGACACCGCCACCAGGCAAGTTCCAGGTATTGGGGTAGGGGATTGTCGGGACGTCATCTCTTAAGATAAGAAGCATTCTACCCTCATATATGACGAACGCTTTGACACCAATATTCATTGTATACCAGTTTATCAAAAACGAACCCTCAATTTGGAGGGTTCGTTTTGAGTTTACACGACCTGCTTGCTGATGCGCTCGAAGACTTCGGGGTGTTCGGAGGCGAACTCGGCAAGGACCTTGCGATCGAGAGCGAAGTTATTTTTCTTGAGCTTCGCGATGAAGGTGCTGTATGACTTGTGGCCGGTAGCGCGGACCGCAGCATTCAAGCGGACGATCCAGAGCTGGCGAAAGGCCGTCTTCTTATCCTTGCGGTGAGCGAAGGCGTAGCGGCCAGCGCGCATGAGCGCCTCATGAGCAAAGTTCTTCTTCTTCGAACGTACGCCGCGATAGCCCTTCGCGCGCTCGAGCATGTTGTTGCGCTTCTTGAGTGCCATTACGCCGCCTTTGATTCTTGTCATACGAAAATTAATTACGCAGTTGTTCTAGTAGTGCTTGGCAGGAAGCGGCGTTGCACCTTCGCGGTGAGCGAGAGTGTTACCGAGCGTCGCTTGCCCGAGCGTTTTGAGCCGCTCTGCTTTGCATTGAAATGGTTCTGGCCCGGCTTGCGCGCGACAATCTTGCCATTACGCGTAACGCGGACTCTCTTGGTGTATGATTTGTTGGTTTTCATTTTTTGATTTCTTGACTCCCTGTCTCGAGCTTGTCGAGAGATTTCTCGCGTTTCGCTTGAGCGATAAGGTCTCGTTCGATAACGCCAGCAAAACCCTTTGGACTCTTCGCGATCGGTTCAGCGATCTTGTAGGCGTAGGGGATACGGGTAACGAACTTCTCGAGGCGTGTCTTGAGGAACTCCTCATCCATACTCTTGTAGCGACCTTTGAGGAAGAGTTCGGCACGGACCCGGTGCCCTTCGGCGAGCCATTCGGCGGCCTTTTTGGCCTTGAGCATCATATCGTTGTCGCCGGTGCCAACCTTAATCTGGACCTCCTTTGTTTCGGATACTTTTACCTTCGCCTTAGCGATTTTCTCCTTCTTGCTTCGCTCATACTCGAATTTACCATAATCCATGATCTTCGCAACGGGCGGGGTCGCCGAGGGCGAAATCTCGATAAGGTCCTGTTCGGCTGCCTTTGCAGCCGTGAGAGCGTCAGCGAGCGAAATAACCCCCAGATTCTCGCCGTTTGCACCAATAACGCGCAACTCCTGCGCGCGTATCTCTGTATTGATGCGAAGTCGGTCGGTAGCCACTGGAAGTAGCTTGAATATAGCAGAAAAGGTCATCGGGCGCAAACTTCAGTCTTCTCCAGACATGTCACAGACGTATTCTTTGACAAAAGATGTCGGGGGTACCATAACGTCATTAATAATAAGTCATTATTTATGTCTGAAGGAACACCGCAACTCACCCCAGAGGGAATAGCTAATCCTCGTGAGAAATTCAGAGATCCAGGAAGTGAGCAGCTTAAAGACCCAGAATTTATAAAGGCACTAGAGGAATTAAAGACTGTTTATTCACGGAGGTTACACGAAATAAGAGAAAAGATTTCTGTAATGGAAGCAGACAAAGAAGTCCTGCATTCTGTACAAGAGTTCATGCTATCCAAGAATATTCGTTTGCATGTGCGTATTCCACGAGAGCTTGAAAAAGGTAATCCAGGCAGTGGACAACTGTACGCTGGGAATGATTTTGAGTTGCTTACGCGACAAGAGAAATGGCATATGGCGCGTCTATCTGAAGTTAAGAAGATGCTATTGGGTGACTTTTGAAGACGCAATCAAATGTGGTACACTTCGACCTATGACCACCGCCCAGCTCAACAAGCAGATAGGGAGTATCGTCGAGCAGAAACTCCTCGAGTTTTTGGGCGACCCTGATGAAGGGCTTGAACTCAAGAAATCATTTATCACTGAGCTCAAGAAGAGCATAAAGACGAAAGGGAAGACCGTACCGCTCTCGATAGTAATGAAGAAGTATGGCATCCGTCGAGTTTAGGGCGCATGCATTGAAGGAACTCGAAGAACTCGACCCCGTCATCGGAGAACGCATTGTCGAGAAGATATTTTGGCTTGAGAAGAATTTTGTTCTCGTCACGCCCGAGAGATTGCACTACAACTTTCGAGAACTGTATAAACTCCGCGTTGGTGATTATCGAGCGGTGTATTCCCTCAAGGGAGAGGTCATCACGATTGAAAAGGTGCGGCATCGACGAGAGGTCTACAAATAACTCTGTCACCCAATCTACTTCGCGAGCTGACTCGGAGAGGAGAGGACGATTTCGGCCTTGCCTTGGTAAGAAGAGATCTTGCCAGAGATTGTGACAGTTTTGCCAGTATAGCGGGAAAGGTCGCCGAATTTTTTCGCATCATCAGCGAAGATAACAGCCGAGAATGGGCAGGTCTTATAGTCCTTACAGAAATCGAGAAAGACAGTTCCGCTCTTGCTTGTGTATGCACGCATGAGCGTGGCGTGCACATAGGCAACTTCACCGATGTGTTTTGGCGCCTCAGTGTAATCGATAGTGCCGATAGAAACGTTCGCGGCCGCATTCGCGGCCGCGGTATTACCGGCATATGCGGTGAAGAGTTGTCGCAAGATATTCTCATAGGCCTGTCGAAGTCCGGAATCAGTTCCTATTTCGAGTATTTCATCATTTATCGTTGTTGCCGAGCTTGTCCAGTTGTAGCTCCCCGTCGCATATGCTTTCTCTGTTACGAGTGTTTTGATATGCATGATGCCGTTGCCCGTCAAATGTTTTTCAAAAACGATTGGAATACCGGCATCTTGGAGTTCTTTAAGAATTGGTGCGCCATAACTTCCTGTCGCTTGACTCATATCTAGTACGCCGCGCACATCGACTCCGCGCCCTTTTGCGGCAATAAGCGCATCAGCAACTGATGAGAGTGTGAAAGTATAGATTGCAAAATAGATGCGATCATGAGCATCAGCAATGAGAGCTATAAGTTCTTTGTCGTTCTGTTTCTTATCGAGACTGTAGATGACACGCACCGTGCCGAGTGTTGGCGCAGTTACCGTTTGTGCTTGCACGCTCACGCATGCGCCACTTGGAGCACCCCCGCTCATGGTGTACCCGATCCCACCCGCCGCGAGCGCGATTACCGCGACCGCTCCTACTCGCAACATCTTTTGTTTCATGCATCCAGTATACTGTGCGCATGGCACTTGTATTTGATATAGAAACAGTCGGAGAAGCGTGGGATGCGCTCGATGAGACGACACAGCACAATCTCGCATGGTATCTCAAAGAATCGTCCCGCTCTGAAGAAGAATACGAATATGAAATGAAAGAGCTTCGCGAAGGAATGGGGCTCTCGCCCTTGACGGGATTCATCGTCGCGATTGGGGTCTATGACACCGAAACGAAAAAAGGTGCGGTGTACTATGATGCGCGCGATACGCAGAGTGAGCCGTATGAAGAGGAGGGCATCAAGTATGAAGCGATGGGGGAGAAAGAGATGCTTGAACAGTTTTGGAAGGTTGCGGGTGTTTGCCACGAATTCGTATCGTTTAATGGACGTGGTTTTGATGCGCCATTTCTCGCTATCCGTTCGATGGTGCACGGCGTGAAGCCGACAAGGGACCTGCTCTCCAACCGCTATCTTTCGATGCAACGCGGGTGCACCCACATCGACCTTATGGATCAACTTACTTTCTACGGTGCGGCACGCTTCAGGAAGAGTCTGCACCTGTTTTGTCGTGCGCTCGGTATCGAGAGCCCTAAGGCAGGAGGCACGACCGGAGACGATGTCGCGGCGCTCTACGCTGCAGGAAAATATGCGGACATCGCGCACTATAATGCTGGCGATCTATTTGCAACCGCAGCTCTTTACGAGCGTTGGCACAATACCTTGCGCTAAAGAGGCGTTACTCTGTTACCTTGCGTGCGCGGATAGCGCGCAGATTGCGGCGGGCAATGAAAAAGAGTGCGATGATAAAGAGTGCGGCGATGGCCCAGCGCGCAGAGCCGAGCCAGCCGGAAGTCGTGTGGCCGAACCAGTATGAGATGCAGAAAAGGAGAGTTGTCCAGACGGCAGTTGCACCGGTCGCTGTAAGGATAAAGCGCGAGAGCTCTGAACGGAAGAAACCGCTTGCGGTATAGGTCGGGAGACGTGCGCCGGGTATGAAGCGCGCGGCAAAGACAGTGAGCACGAAACGCGTCTCAAGCCATGCGCGGAATGGCGCTACTAAATCATGGTCGACATATTGCGCCAGTCGCGGATGATTGCTCGCGAGCCGACCGATGCTGTAGAGGATAAGATCGCCGAGAATAATCCCAAAGTAAATTGACCCCAGTGCGAGGTTGAAAGGGATAATCGCATCAGCAGCGAGAATACCGGCGATTATGACGGTGGTGTCCTCGAAGAAGAACACGCCGATTGCAAGGATTATCGGCAAGAGAAAGACATTCTCGCTCGCGAGACTCGTGAGATAGTGCAGTAGGGTATTGATGTCGGGCATGCGGGTGCCTACAGTCTAACAGAGAATGTCATGGTTGCAGAGCGCCCCTAAGGCGCGTACCATAGGGAAATATGAAACGGCTTGGCGTCGTCGCAATCCTCCTCCTCTCCTTTTTCGGTCTGGCCGATTCGATGTATCTGGCCCAGCACGAGATGAACGGGACGCCGCTTATTTGCGATATTCAGAACCTTACCGGATGCAACATTGTCGCCTCGAGCGAATATTCAAACCTCTTCGGTATTCCGCTCGCCGACTTCGGCATTCTCTTCTACAGCATCATTTTCGTACTCGCAATGCTTGAACTCGTCCTTTTCGATCAGCTCTTACGCCGCACGCTTCAGGGAGTGGCCTTCGTTGGCGTCCTCTCTTCGATATATTTCACTATCGTGCAAGTGTTCTTCATCGGTGCAATCTGTATCTATTGTTCCGCCTCGGCTGTCGCAGCACTCGGCATCCTTATTCTTGCAACACTCATCGAGCCGATACGCCGCCGTACCTTTTCTTCTGCTCCTCACTCGCATCTCCCGATGCCGCCGAGGGTATAGCCCGCGCGTATGCAACCGACACGCACTACACTCCTCCTCGCACTCATCATCGGAGTCTCGTTGTCTGCGCCGCACGTGCTTGCCGCACCCGCTTCATTCTCAGCGGCACAATCCCTGAACTCGACGACCTCAGCACCGGGGAATCTCTATGTCGGCGGGACGACCGTGGTGCTCACGGCACCAGTAGCGGGAGATTTCACCGCTCTTGGCGGATCAATCGTAACGGCTGCGCCCATCTCGGGCGATGAGCTTCTTCTCGGCGGCTCCATAACCTCGCGTGCGCGCGTGAACGGAGATTTCCGCGCCATTGCAGGCAGCATCACTATCTCTGAACCGGTGAATGGCGATGTTGTCGCCTTCGGATTGTCGGTATATGACACCGCGCGCGCCGGAGGGAGTGTCTTTATCGTTGCAGCGAACACGACGCTTGCCGGCGGCGCCGCGGGGCCGGTTACGGTCTACGGCAATAACATCGCCCTCTCTGGTGATTTCGCTGGAGATGTGCAGGTTACTGCGGGGAGCCGCCTCTCAGTCGCTCCGAACACGACCATCCACGGGAAGCTTTCCTATGAAGCTCCGGAGATGACGAAGATTCCTGACTCGGCGGTTATTGACGGCGGCGTGGCGTATACGAACGCTTCGTATCTTCCTGACCCGGGCACCTCGCGCATTCTCTCGCTCATAAGCATCGGATTCTTCCTCATTATCCGCATCATCGGCACGCTTATTCTCGCCGGCCTCCTCGCCGGCCTCTTCCCAAAGTTTGCAGAGATGCTCGTCGGGCGGATATTCGCAGAACGCCGCCGCGATCTTCTGCTTGCGCTGCTCCTTGGCTTTGCGGTCATTGTCGCCGCGCCGATTGTTATTGCGCTCCTTTTGCTCACCTTCGTGGGTATCGGTCTCGGACTCCTTCTCGGTATCTTGTATGCGCTCCTCGCTCTGCTCGCGCTCCTCTATGCAGGCATCACGCTCGGCGGTCTCATCGTACGATACGGCATGAAACGCGAGAGTATCGTGTGGCATGATGGCGTGCTCGGCGTCCTTATCCTCTCCTTCGTCACCCTGATCCCGTTTGCGGGGATTCCAATCGTATTCCTCCTCTCCTGCCTTTCAGCAGGCATGCTTCTCCAGGCATTCTTCCGTTTCGCATTCCTTCGCGAAGAGAATATATAACAGCGAGATCATCGATGACTGTCGTATCTCATGAACGGAAGGCGCGAGCAGAGAAGCTGGTCGCCTATCTGAAGAAGGCATACCCCAAGCCGAAGAGCGAGCTCAATGCGCACACCCCATTTCAGTTTGTTGCCGCGGTGATTCTCTCGGCGCAATGCACCGACAATGCGGTGAACAAACTGACCGAAACACTTTTCAATAAATATATGACGCCTTGCGATTTTGCCGATGCCGATCCTGATCTCTTCACCCGCGAGATCTCCTCGATCCCGTTCTTCCGCAACAAGGCAAGAGCGATCATTGGCGCCGCTAAGATGGTTCGCGATGATTTCGGCGGCAACGTCCCGAAGACGGCAGCCGAATTAATGCGCTTGCCGGGTGTTGGTTACAAGACCGCGCATGTCGTGCTTGGCGAGGCGCATGACACCTGGGAGGGGATTGCGACCGATACGCATGTGAAGCGGTTCGCAAAGCGTTTCGATCTCACCGACCATGATGACCCTACCAAGATTTCAAAAGATCTTGAGGCACTCATCCCAAAGAAAGACTGGAAATATGTAAACAACGGCCTTGTGCTCTACGGTCGCTATGTCTGCCCAGCGCGCAAACACGATTGCACTGACCATCCTCTCACGAGACTTTGGCCGCCGGCCGGGCTCCGTTGGCCGAGCGCGAAATGATGCGAAGAAGATGGACACGAACGCTTTTCGGAGACAGGTCTGGAGATTCTATAAGATGCACGGACGGCATGATCTGCCGTGGCGGAAGACGCATGATCTCTATAGGATTTTGGTATCAGAAGTGATGCTACAGCAAACACAAGTAGATCGGGTTATTCCATTCTATAAGAGTTTCATCAAGCAATTCCCAACGGCGCGGCGGCTTGCCACCGCGCCGCTTCGCGAGGTGCTTACCTCCTGGCAAGGACTCGGCTATAACCGCCGTGCAAAGATGCTGCACGAAGCGGCAAAGATAATCGTCAAGGTAGGTGTACCGAAAGATGTCGAAGCGCTTGAACAATTGCCGGGTGTCGGCCCATATACGGCTCGTGCGGTTGCTGTGTTTGCGTACAATCAGGACGCTGTTGTTATCGAGACAAATATACGCACGGCTATCATTCACCACTTTTCCGCCAATAAATCTGGCCAAAGCCTGGCTTTGGCCAAGGTAAGTGATGAGGATATTGAGAAAGTCCTTTTGCGGGTATTGCCGAAAGGCCTGCCCGCCAGCAGGCAGGGAAGGTCGAGAGAATGGTATAGCGCGCTCATGGACTATGGCGCACATTTGAAGCAGCAAGGCATCTCGCATAACGCGCGCACAAAGGCATATGCCAAGCAATCAAGATTCGCGGGCTCGCTGCGCGAAGCCCGCGGAGCGATTCTTCGTGCGCTCGCGCGTGGCCCGCGCAAGCGTGCAACGCTCGAAAATCTCCTCGGCGTGCCACGCCGATTTCAGGTACAAAAAGCGCTTACCGCGCTCCTTGCTGAAGGTCTCATCTGCTCGTACCGCGGTACATTCACACTCGGGGCATAACTGAAAAGATATTTTTGGTTATTGTGAAGTAATAGATTTTATTTCTATCTCTTCTCGATTTTCTTCGCTGATGTACTCGACTGTCAATATTTGACCCTCCTTCAAAGAGTCGTACTCATCTCTACTCACCGCTAGTTCCCCTTCGGATTGACCGATTTTTATGTAGATAAGAAATTGATGGGTAGTTGGTCTTGAAACGTACCCGACCACACCACCAGGTTGTGTATGTATTTCTTTTCGTGAAATCGTTCCTGTTCCAATATGGGTGTGTTCTCTTTCCTCTTTTTTATCTTTTTCAATTTTGTCTTTCAAAAGATTTCCTAGTAATCCTCCAGTAGCGAGGACCCCACCAGCTACGACAATTTTCTTTAAGAAGTTCCTTCGACTTATCCTGGTATTCTCCTCCTCCTCCGCCTTCTTTTCCTCAGGTGATAGAGGATAATAAGGTTTTCGTTTTTCAGGACCCTCCATATGTTTTTAATGATATCACAGCTACTTGCTAAGTCCTCTATATGATTCTTAAAATCAGCTCCCTGAGCTTCTCATTGGTTGCCTCATCGATTTTGAGTTGCCGTGGTGAGATGCTATCGGTTTCAATATTGTTACTCTGTGCTGGCAAGACATACACATTTCCGCTCCGCGGATTCTTTCCTGTGACTATCTTCATCCCTTCGGTTTCAAATCTCTTGATGAGATCATCTATTGAAGTACCGTATCCTGGGAACTCTTGCTCCGTTGTTTTAATCTTGGCATATGCTTCTGGAGCGATGCCGGGGAAAGGGAGACTCTCATGACTTTCAGCAATCTCCCTAATCAACGCGATGACGCTGTTGATTCTCTGCTCTCGTTCGGTGACAGGACTCTCAACTTTATTTGGTAAACCTTCTGACATAAACAGAGCATATCACTTTTTCAAGGCGACTACTTGAAATCTTTGATGCGTGCCGTTGCGCCGACTCCGGCGATAGCGACGATAGCGCCCGTAATGACGAAGAAGAGCCGGTAGCCGTCAATAAAGAAGATGAGCGTGCCGAGGATTGGAGCAATGATGTTCGCGAGCGGCCACACGCCGCGGAAGACGCTCACCGAGACGATATTCCGTTCAGACACGCGGCGGAAGAAGTGCCCCTCAGTCATGCTCTCGATGAGCGCTGCGCCCGCACGCGTCCCGACAAGCGCCAGCACGATGGTCGTGATTGATGACGTGCTCGAGAGGAAGCCGATGCTCATGAGCGATATACCCGCGAAGAGGAATCCGGCGAACATGAGTTCCTTGTCGCCAATGAGACGATCGGCAATCCATCCGGCAGGATATTCGATGAGGATATAGGGAATCAGCATGATAGAGAACATCCAACCGAGCGTTGCCCACGGGAATCCGAGCGTACCGTGCAGATAGAGAGGGACATACAGAGGAGCCCAGATATAGAAAAGGTAGAGCACGAAGTGGGCTACGGTTACCGCGGTAAGGTCGCGGTCATGCGAGAGATGCTTGAATGTTTCTCTGAAATGAGAAAGTCTTGGTTGGACCCCTTTAGGGAGGCGCCGTTCGGTAAAGAGAACGATGAGGGGTACCATGAAGGCTCCAGCTGTGAAGAATACGTACGTATAATTGTCGGTATTCGCCAGCAGGGTTCCAATAAGAAGCGGAGCGACAAACGATCCAAGGTTCCCGCCCGTAAGGAAGAAGGTGTGCGCTCGTCCGGTAGTCCCTTCATTATCAATGGTTGCTTCAAGAAGGAGATCGAGGCCATAGTAGAGGAGCGGTTGGATCGATAAGACAAGCAGCACGAGTATGGCGCTTGCGATCGTGCTCGGCAGAGTCGCAATGGCAAAAAGCATAACCATAGCGACGAAAGAGAGGAAGAGCACCATCTTTTGCGCGCCGTAACGCCCCACAAGCGTGGGGAGGAAGAAGAAAGATGCGAGCGCAACGACAGCGCCCGCAGCGATGCCGAGCCCGATAGATGATTCGGAGATGAAAGGGGAGAGATAGGAGAGGAGCGTGTAGCTCACCAGCGTTGCTGAGATTGCAATAAAGAAATTACCAAGCGCTAAGAGTATGCGAGGATGCATTGCGCTTAAAACTATATCACAGCGCGCCCGAAGGGCGCGCTGTGGTACGTGTGAAGGTTAAACCTTCACACGTCTTGATTACAGCCCGATAAGGACGGGAATCACCATCGGAGCCTTGTTGGTTCGTGCGAAGAGGAATCCGGCGAGGACATCCGTGAGATTATCTTTCACATAATCGAGATCGATCGGATTCATGTTATGAGTCGAATCCTCAATCGTCTTTTTTATGAGGATGCGCGCCTCGTTCAAGAGCGATTGTGACTCGCGCAGGTAGACAAAGCCGCGGCTGATGATGTCGGGCGACTTGCGGAGCTTGCCCGTCTTTAAGTTCACGCTCGCAATGATGACGAACATGCCGTCCTTAGCGAGCGACTGTCGGTCGCGAATGACTACTTCCTGCATGTCGCCGATCGTGAAGCCGTCAACGACGAGCGGAGCAGACGGGACCTTCTGTTTGTGCACGACCATCTCCTTGCCATCAACGATGTCGACGACGGTGCCATTGTCAGCGAGGACGACATTCTGCTTGGGGAATCCTGATTGCTCGACCGCCTTGGCGTGGCAGGCTGTCATCGAGCGGTAGCCGTAGCCTGGCATGAAGAACTTCGGATGCACTTGTTGGTTGATCCACACGAGTTCGCCCGAATTGCCGTGCCCGGTCGAGTGCACGTCAGAGGAGCGGTAGTGGATGATGGTTACGTTGTTGCGATAGAGGTTGTCCTTGAGCTTCTGCACCGAGATCTCGTTGCCCGGGATCACCGATGATGAGAGGACGACCGTATCGCGCTCGTTAAAGGTGATGTACTTGTGCTGCTTGGTGGCGATGCGCATCAGCGCGGCAAATTCTTCGCCCTGCGCGCCCGTGGCAAGCACGATTATCTTATTTGGCGGATAGTCGGCGATCTCTTGTGCCTGGATCAGAGTTCCTGGATTAATCTTCAGGAGTTCGGCTCGCTCGGCAATCTCGATGTTGGTTTTGATCGAGCGCCCTTCGGTAACGATTTTCTTCCCATACTTCTCAGCAAACTGGATGATATTAATCATGCGTTCGAATTGCGAAGCGAAAGTGCCGATGATGAGGCGGCTCTGTACCGTCTTGATGATTTCCTCGAGCGTCAGAAGCACGCGCGCCTCAGGAATCGAGAAGCCGTCACGTTCGGCGTTGGTCGAGTCAGCAATCAAGAAGAGATTGTCCTCTTTGCCGATAGCACCCCAGGTCTTCTGCTCGCGCTCGGTCGGGACGCCGTCGACGTGATCGAGCTTCAAGTCGCCTGAGATGACGACGTTGCCATACGGCGTGCGGATGGAGACGCCCATCGAATCAGGGATCGAGTGCGTAACGGGGAAGAAGCGTACCTTCGTGTTCCCGATAGTGCGCTCGGTGTCGATTTCGATCTCATTAATCTCGAGCTTCGGGACATCAGGATATTCTTCTTGGCGGCGCTGGATCATGATGCTCGTTGCACGGCGCGTGTAGATCGGCGGATTGCCGAAGCGCGGGAGCGTGAAGGGGATACCTCCGATATGGTCGAGATGTCCGTGCGTGATAATGACGCCCTTCACGCGGTCAGCATTCTGTTCGAGGAACTTCGTGTTCGGGAGCGTGTAGTCGACTCCTGGCGCATCATCTTCGGCTTTGAAATGGAAGCCGGCGTCCATGACGATAATGTCGCCGTTCACGTCGATAGCGACCATGTTGCGTCCGACCTCTTCGACACCGCCCAAGGGGACGATGCGGACGACATTTTCAGCCGGCTTCTCAGGATAGTAATCGGCGGCGCGCGGCGCGCGCGGTCCGCCGATGCCCGGTCGGCGCAGGATACGCTGGATGCGCCGCGTGGCGCTTCCTGGGCGTACGCCTCCGCTTCGCGGCGGGCGCGATCCGACTCGCCGGGGACCCTTCCGGGTGTGTGGCGTTGGTCGGGCAGGACGTGTGTGGCCAGATCGGTCCGGTGTCGGAGCGGGTGCTGGTGCTGGTGCGTAGTTCATAGTGATGAGTAATTATTCGGGCTTGTAATTTGTAAAATGACTATCGTTAAAGACCCGTACGAAAATAGATGCGACCTATCGTGTGAAGATCGGCCACACCGCGTCAGTCGAGCGATACCACGAGGCAACAGTCGCGAAGCGGTCGGCAGGAACGATGATCTGCGGGAGATCGATGCCGGAGAGGTCAGTAGGCACCGCATAGCTGAACTTGGGTGCGTAGAGGAATGCTGCCGGATAATCTGCCGCGATAATATCCTCGATCTTCTGCAAGTCGCCCATGCGCGCTTCCTTGCCAGGGTTCCCTCGGGCGTCCTCAAGAAGAGCGTCAATCGTCTTGTTTGCATAGAGGGCGATATTCAGCCCCGGATCTTTCAATTCCTGAGAGTCCCAGAAGGCATAGAGATCCTGATCGCGGCCGATGACCATGCCGTAGAGAAGCGCTCCATACTTCCGCGGCCGAATGACATTTTGCGAGAGATCTCCCGGTTCGTAGAGCTCAATATCAACTCCGATGCCGAGTTTTTCCCAATCGGTCTTGACCGCAAGAGCGACATCTTTCATCTCGGCGACATTCGAGGTGCGGATGGTGATGGTGTCGAGCGACTGTTTTGCGGCAGCATTCTTCCATACTCGTGCGTCCCCGTCGTATGTCCATCCTGCCGCTTCGAGTACGTGCGCCGCAGTGGCAATCGGATCGCTTGAGGCAGGAACGGGCGTTTGTTTGATACTGCTGCTGCCTGGAGGAACAGGCCCCATAATCGGGATTGCTGATCCGCCGAGTACCGTTTCAACGATTGCAGGACGATCGAGCGCGAGAGAGAGCGCCTTACGCACCTCCGGTCGGGCGTAGATGTGGGTATCGCCTGGATTGAAGAAGACGCCAAAGACGCGCGCATAGGGTGCCGTGAGGGTGTTCGCCGCTGCGACACCATACGCGCTCTCGACCGAGCCATTCTTCAGTGCGGTCGTCAGCAAGTCAGTATTCGCATAGAAGTTGAAATGGATACTGTCGAGATACGGCCGCCCAAGCACATAGCGTTGATTCACAACGAGCGACACGCTCTCTATGAGCCCTGACGCATCGCGCGAGATGCTCTTGATCTTGAATGGGCCGGAGCCGACCGGATTCGTCTCAAGGGTAGAGAAGGGGAATTCAGTATCAGAGATGTTTCGCCACAGGTGCGCCGGGAGAATGCCGAGCGTCGTGAGCTCGAGGAACGGGGCATAGGGCTTTGCCAGCGTGAAGCGGACAGTGCGTGCGTCAAGCGCGACCACGGTGACGCCAGACCAGTTTGCGTATTCGGGGCTCTTGAGGGCGACATCTTTCGCTTTCCCGATGGTAAAGACAACATCGTCTGCGGTGAGCGGCGTTCCATCGGTGAAGGTCGTGTCATCTCGCAGAGTAAACGTATACGTCTTGCCGTCACCGCTCATCACATACTTTTCTGCGAGTATCGGCACAAGAGCCCCGTCCTTGGAGAGACCCATGAGCCCGGCATAGGTGAGTACCGACAGATCGCGGTCGGCATCGCTGATCGCGAGAAGCGGATTGATGAATTGCGGACTCCCAACGGTACCTTCAGCGAGCGAGCCACCGTACGCCGGGACTTGCACGAGAATCGATTGCTCAAGCGCAAGAAGGCTCAGGAGGGAAGCGATACCCACAAGTCCCGAGAGAACGTAGACGATGAAGCGGTCGCCCTGAGAGAGCGATTGCATGTGCGCGCTCAAGCGGTTCAAGAGCGAGACGGTTCGCAAGCGCGTCAGTGTCTCCTGTGAGCGAGTGCGTACAGAAGACCAGTCTAGGTTGTTCATGCTCCCGCCAGAAGGAAGTTCGTTACCGCGGTCAGCACGAGGAGCAGCGCGATAACGATCGTCGCGTTGAAAAGGAATTTCTCGGCGCCTCTGCGCTTATAGAATGTCGACGCGAAGTTGTCGCCTCCGAAGGCTCCTCCGAGAGTCGCGCCGCGCTGCTGGAGCACGATGCCGACTACGAGGAGTATTGAGAGGGTGATTTCCGCGTACGGCAGTGCCGATACGAGTGCCTCCATCTGTGCCCGTAGGATACCATAGATGCTGCTTTTGCCGCAACTGTCGCACATTGGCCAAAGCCTGGCATTGGCCACATTGGCCATGCACACTATGTGATATAGTCTTCTTACCATAAATAATGTATGCATTCTGAAGAATCCTACAAGCCCCACGCTGAGCGGAGAGAAACACCTAATGAACAGGCGGTCGAGATAGCTGGACGCGGGGAGTATACAGAGATAGTGCAAGTATTGCGCGAGAACGGTCTTCTTGACGATGAGGTTGCCAGAGTGCGGCAGGAGTATGGGCTCGATGATATCCAGTGTATGACAGATGATGATCGACAAGAGTTTACCGTGCTTGATCTCTATGATCCAGAAACCGCACGGCATTGTCTCGAGACCTACCGTCTCGCCCGGGAAAAGATGGAGAAGGAAATCTCTCCCGGGATATCATTTGCGCAACTCATCGAACGGCAAGACGGTGTATCGCTCGATCAATTCTATCGCGCCTGCCTGCTGCACGATATAGGGAAAGTCGAGGTGCCGCGCGCAATCATACACCATCCTATGGGTGATGCTGCCATGCTTGAGTGCGTTCACCACTTCTTTCATGAGCTGTACACGGCTGGAAAAGTACCTGCGGTGCTTGGGTTGGGAGAGAATGCGACAGATGTCGATATCGACCAGGCCTTTAAGGATCATCGTATGGTTCGTCCGATACAGGTAGTGCCGGCGTATGACGTGCTTACGCGAGAGGAACTAGCAGAAATCTATCGTCGTGGGTTTACCGGAGAAGAAACTTTGCTCGATATCATTAAGCCGCACGAAGCCGCCTCAGGCCGTATTCTCTCCGAGCGAGGACTGTCGGTCGAAGCATATCTCGTCGCACACCATCATAATTATGGCGGAGAATCATTGCGTTACCCGATTGCTATCGGGGCAATGGACATCAGTATCGACCTTGTCGACGTGTTGCATCTCGCTGATGTGTCGCAAGCGCTACGCTCGCCTGCACGCCGCTACAAAGAAATATTCGGCGATTTGCATAATATGGCGATCATCGTTAAACATGCTGAAGAAGGGAAAGTGTCGCCGATTGCGGCATACTTCTGGCTTGAGGACGATTTAAAGACCTACGAAAGACAAAACAAAGAAAAAACTTCGAATCAAGAGAAATCAAAAGAAGAGGAAGAGCATCTTGTTGCCGTGCGTTCCTTCCTGACTAAGACCGAGAGCGCCATCGGGCAAGCATTGCACTGACGAGCCGCCTTTCGTATACTCAACGAACACGGGCAGTACGGGCGCTGCCTGCCGGGATTATACATAATTATAGAACACCTATGGCAAAGAAATTTTCGCTCTCGCCACTTGGCGACAAGGTAGTAGTGCGGCCGACCGAGAAGGGTGGTGAAAAGAAGCTCGCGTCGGGCATCATCATTCCCGAGACCGTTGATAAGGAAAAGCTCGTGAAAGGCGAAGTCGTCGCCATTGGTGCCGGTCGCAAGAATGACGCCGGCGAGCGCATCGCGCTTGAGGTGGCGCCGGGCGACGTGGTCTTCTTTAAGAAACCGTGGGATGAGCCAATCAAAGTTGAGGGCGTTGAATATTATGTGCTCCCGGAGTCCGACATTATCCTTATTGAAAATTAGTATGGCAAAACAAATTCTTTTTTCTGAAGACGCGCGAAAGGCGATTGCGAAAGGCATTGCGCAAGCCGCTCGCACAGTGAAGATTACGCTCGGCCCGAAAGGGCGCAACGTCGTCATCGAGAAGTCCTATGGCGGTCCGCGCATCACGAATGACGGCGTCTCCATCGCGAAAGAAATTTCATTTAAAGATCGCTTTGAGAATATGGGTGCCGAGATTGTGAAGGAAGTCGCGAGCAAGACCAACGACACCGCCGGTGACGGTACGACGACATCAGTCGTGCTCCTCGAGGCGCTTGCGGAAGAAGGGCTCTCGCATGTGATGCGTGGCGCCAACGCGATGGGTATCCGAAGCGGCATGGAGCTTGCGCGTGATGCCGCCATTGCTGAACTCAAGAAGATGGCAAAGCCGGTATCAGGCAAGGCTGAGGTGAAGCAGGTCGCAAGCATCTCGGCCGAGTCTGAAGAGCTCGGGACCATTATCGCCGAAGCGGTCGAGAGGGTCGGCCCTTTGGGCGTAGTAACGGTAGAAGAGAGTCAGGGTATGGAACTTTCGTACGATATTGTCGAAGGACTCCAGATCGACAAGGGATACGTCTCGCCGTATATGGTGACGAATCCGGAACGGATGGAGGCTGAGATGAAGGATGCCGTTGTGCTCATCACCGACAAGAAAGTGAGCAGCGTGCAGGAGATTCTCCCGCTTCTTGAGAAGGTGGTGCAATCGGGGAAGAAGGAGTTGGTGCTTATCGCTGACGATATTGATGGCGATGCGCTCTCGACGTTTATCGTGAACAAATTGCGCGGCACGTTCTCAGTGCTCGCGGTTAAGGCGCCGGGCTACGGCGATCGCAAGAAGGAACTGCTTGCTGACATCGCAACGGTCGTAGGCGGGCAGGTTATCTCGAACGAGGTCGGCATGACCTTTGAGAACGCGACTCTCTCGATGCTCGGGAAGGCCGCGCGGGTTGTTGCGACAAAAGACATCGCGACCATTGTCGGCGGCAAAGGGAAGAAGGCTGATATCGCTGAGCGTGTCGCACAGCTTACCGCGCAAGCAGCGAACACCGACTCGAAGTTCGACAAGGAGAAACTTGAGGAGCGCATCGCGAAGCTCGCGGGCGGCGTCGCGGTGATCTCGGTCGGTGCGGCAACGGAGACCGAGATGAAATATCTGAAAGATAAGATCGATGATGCGGTCAAAGCGACGAAGGCCTCAATCGAGGAGGGTATCGTGCCGGGCGGCGGTACGGCGCTTGCGAAGATCGCAAAGAAACTCGCATCACATGCCGGCAAGATGACGACTGACGAGAAGACCGGCTTCGACATCGTCGTGCGCGCGCTTGAGACGCCGCTTGCGCAGATCGCCATCAATGCGGGCAAAGACGATGCGGCGGTCATCGTCTCAAAGGTGCAGTCGGGGAAAGCGAACGCGGGTTACAACGCGATTACGGATGCGGTTGTCGATGACATGCTCGCCGCAGGCATCGTTGACCCGGTGAAGATGCCGCGCATGGCTATCCAGAACGCAGTCTCCGCCGCCGCAATCCTCCTCACGACCGAAGCGGCTATCGCCGACATACCCGAGCAGAAGGCACCGGCCTCTCCCGCCGGCATGGGCGACATGGGATATTAAAAGAGGTATTAGGAGAAAAAGCCCCAGCATCCTGCGGGGGCTTTTTAACAAGCATTGACAGCTGTAATACAGCTTGTTACACTCTATATATATGAGAAGCGTCATAAATATCTCCGTTCCTGATCTAGTAAGGAAAGAGGTCGATCGCGAAGTGCGTGCCGGCGGCTACGCCTCAGTGAGCGAATTCTTCCGTGCTGTGTTGCGCGAACGAAAGGAGCAGATGCTCCTGCGCGATGTCGAAGAAAGCCGTCGAGAAGTTCAAGCCGGGCACGCGCGAGTATTGCGATCGCTGAAGGATCTCCGCTAGCCGCGCATGCAGATACTGTACTCCGCGCGATTTGTGAGGCGCTACAAGAAGCTCACTGCATCAGTGAAGTCTTCTGCCGAACATCGCGAAAAGCTTTTCCGCAAAGATCGCAACAATCCGCTTCTCGGAACGCATAAGCTGAAAGGGAAGATGGCGGGACTCTGGGCATTCTCAATCAGCGATCGATTCAGAATTATATTCGAACAAGTAGATGAAGAGACGACTATCTTCCATACTGTCGGAGATCATAACGTGTACGAATAAAAATCGCGGGTGCCGCGGTTGTACATTACGAGAGGGTGAGATGCTCGTTGAAGCTTATGACACGCCATCCGCGAGCTGGTGAGAATAGTTGCCACGGATGGAATTCGATTATCGTAATGCCGGCATTGTCAGAAATATTGAAGAAAGAAAGTTTTACGAAATCGCTCGCGTGGAGCCGTTCTCGGTAGAGGAGATACGCGACAATCATCTTGAGGATGTGGTGGTGAGTAATAATGATCGTGCCATCTCGGCCTTGCTGTGCGAGAAGCGCGAGGCAAGTTCGCGCACGCTTCTTCAGTTCTGAGAATGTTTCTTCGTCAGAGAAAAGATAGTCGTCATCGTGGTAGGCAAGATCCATCTGATCGACGATGCGGATGACTTCGGGATCCCGCGTGTTCTTGCCGATGATCTCGCTCGGGTTTCTTCTCTCGGTGAAAAGAAGAGAAGGGATGATAGGGACATGAAGATTGGCATTGATGATCGCCGCAGTCTCAAGCGCTCTCGGATAGGCGCTTGAGACGATGCGTGCTATGCGGAGGGGGCGCAAATACTTTCCGATCATGACCGCCTGTTCTCGCCCGCGTTCTGACAGTTCTCCAGTCTCCCCTTGCCGAATGTGTTGCGCATTAAGCAGGGTTTCGCCATGACGAATAAGATAGAATCGCCGCGGTCGCATGAACAAGAGCAGTATGAGGATACCGGAAACGCATGCGATTGTGGCGAGGACAGGGTCTATCTCAAGAGAGGCGGGCATGTGCATCTAGTATACCCGAATGATACACTTCACCCATGAAGTTACATAAGTATCTCGCTTCTCATGGATGGATGTACAGCATCGTCGCTCTCGTTGTCATTGTGAGCGGCTATATATTCTTTGCGAGACACACCGGCTCACCCTATCAATTCATCACCGTCACGCGGGGTTCTATCGAGCAGACGGTCTCGGTGACGGGTAATACGACGCCCACAAAGAGCGTCTCGCTCGGCTTTCAGAATACCGGCACGATCGCGCATCTCTATTATTCTTTGGGAGATCGGGTAGCGGCAGGCGCGATCATTGCCGAGCTTAACACGGCAAGTCTCTCGGCTGCATTCGCACAGGCACAGGCGAATCTGGCGGTTGCACAGGCGAATCTGGCAGGACTCACTGCGGGCACGCGGCCCGAACAGCTCGCCATCGATCAAAACGCTGTCATGCAAGACCAGATTGCGCTCAGGAATGTGATCATGAGCGCATATGCCGCTGCCGACACAGCCGTTCATAACACTGCCGATCAGCTCTTTATCAATCCACGCACCACAAATGCCGCGCTTACGGTTGTCGTCCCTGATGCGAACCTTGTCAATCAGATAGTGCAAGAACGTAGCGCTCTCGAGCCAGTGCTCGCCAATTGGAATGCCGAGAACATTACTGCCGTACAGGCATCAGAGAATCTCACGCAAATCACCGTCTTCCTTAATGATCTTGCTGCTGCTCTCGCTAAGACACAACCCTCGGCAAACATCTCAGCCACAACCTTGAGTTCGTACGCATCGGCAATAGCGGCCGCACGCACAAGCGTCACTGCTGCAGCGAGCGCATTGACCGCGGCACAGTCGGTGCTCACGGCCGCAGATGGCGCACTCGCACTCGCGCAGGCGGGTCCGACGCCACAGGCAGTAGCGGCGGGGGAGGCGCAGGTCGCGGTGGCGCGCGCAAGTGTCGCAAGCGCTCGAGCTGCTCTTGAGAACGCAGAGATTGTCGCGCCTATAGGCGGCACCATCATCGGACTCGACGCGAAGGTCGGCCAGCTCGCGACGCCCGGCACGCCGCTTGTCGCTATCATCGGTACCGGCGGTTTTGAGGTCGATGTTGGCGTCTCGGAGACGGATATCGGCAAGCTCACGGTCGCAGACGCGGCGTCGATGACGCTCGACGCCCTCCCGAACGAGACCTTCACTGGCAAGGTATTCTATATCGCTCCCGCGCAGACCAACACGCAAGGTGTGATCACGTATCTGATCAAAATATCCTTCGACAAGCCGGACGCGCGCTTCAAGAGCGGGCTCACGACGAATGTAACTATCGAATCGAAGCGCGACGACAATGTCCTCATACTCCCGCAGTATGCGATCTTGCAGAACGATAGCGGCACCTTCGTTGAGATCTTGTCTAGGGGCGGAGCGACGACGAGCCCCGTCACGCTCGGCATACAAGACCAAAAAGGAAACGTCGAAGTGCTCCGTGGTGTGAGCGAGGGGGAGCAGGTGATTAATATCGGGCTCAAGCCACAATGATCGAGGTGCATAACCTGCAGAAGGAATATCTCGATGAAGAGACATCGACCTTGGCGCTTCGCGACGTAAGTTTCTCTATAAAGAAAGGCGAGTTCGTCTCGATCATGGGCCCGTCCGGGAGCGGGAAGTCGACCCTGCTTCAGATACTGAGCTTCCTGGATCGGCCGACTGGCGGCACCTACACCTTCGATGGCCGGAGCATCGACGAGATGACCGACCGCGAGCTCGCGCAGGTTCGCAATAGAGACATGGGCTTCGTCTTTCAATCATTCAATCTGCTCTCACGCCTGACGGTATATGACAATGTCGAGATTCCGCTCCTCTATTCAAACATCCCGCCCGCGAGCCGCCCTGCGCTCGTCGAGGCGGCCGTCAACTCGGTCGGTCTCGAAGAGAAGCTTAACACCGAGGCTGGCAAGCTCTCGGGCGGGCAGAAGCAGCGCGTCGCCATCGCCCGTGCGCTCGTTACCGGTCCCGCAGTCATTTTCGCGGACGAGCCGACCGGCAATCTCGACTCGCAGTCTGGTTTGCAGATCATGGATATCCTCGATTCGCTCAACAAGAAAGGTCGCACCGTGATACTCGTTACGCATGAGACGCAGACTGCCGAGTTTGCCAATCGCATCGTGAGGATCAGGGACGGTAAGGTAGAGAGCGACGAGCCGATAGCCGCACACCGCGCGAGCGGCAGTCTCAAGTAATATGCTCATCCGCGACGCATTCAAGACCGCTCTGCGCAGCCTCATGCACGGCATGATGCGTTCCGTCCTCACGATGCTTGGTGTCGTCATTGGCATCGCCTCGGTGATTATTCTTATGTCGATCGGACAGTCGGCGCAAGACCTCATCCTCAATCAGGTGCAGAGCATCGGGAGCGATCTTATCATCATCACGCCCGGCGCACCGGCAAACGGCAAGTTCTCGCCGCCAGCCTCGGCACAGGGCATCATTGTTACGAGCTTGAAACAAAACGATGTCGATGCACTCCAGAGGGAGCCGGCGATTCTCTATGCTGTGCCGGAGGTCCGCGGACAGGCCGATGTGGTTTATGGGAACAACATTGTGACCGAGGGCTACACAGGGAGCACGCAGGACTTCTTCTTAGTCAGCAATCTTGCCGCGACCGCGAAGGGTCAGCCCTTCGCTAAGAGCGATGTCGATTCTGGCAATCATGTCGTCGTCATCGGGCCGGATCTCGCGACGACCTTGTTTGGCGCGAATGTCGACCCCATCAATAAGACGATACGGGTCAAAAACATCTCCTTCCGCGTTGTTGGGGTCTTAGGCAAGAGCGGGATGGGAGCGTTCGGCGTCGATATTGGCAATCTCGTCGTGATGCCGATTACGGTCGCGCAGACACAACTCCTCGGCACCAACTTTTTCAACGTCATCGTCACGCAGGCGAATGCGAGCTACACGATCGACTTCGTGAAGTCGCGGATAGCCTTCACCTTAGAACAGAATCATGGTATCCATGACTCGAACAAAGACGATTTCAATATAGAGACGCAAGCCGATATCTTGTCTCTGCTCGGCAACATCACCTCGATCCTCACGCTCTTCTTGGCGGCCATCGCTTCAATCTCGCTTATCGTCGGCGGTATTGGGATCATGAACATCATGCTTGTCTCGGTGACCGAACGCACGCGCGAAATCGGGCTGCGTAAGGCGGTCGGTGCGACCGATAGCGATATCCTCAAGCAATTCTTAATAGAATCGATTCTACTCACCTCGGCAGGGGGCGTGATCGGTATCGCGCTTGGCGCTGCAGTCGTCGGTATCGTCTACGAAGCGCTCACGACTTTCGCCTCGATCGGATGGGTATTCGCCTTCCCAATCTCGTCAGTAGCGCTCAGTCTCGCCGTCTCCGGCGTGGCAGGTATCGCTTTCGGCATCTATCCGGCGCGCCAAGCGAGCAAGAAGAATCCGATTGACGCCTTACGCTACGAGTAATTCTCAACGCCTGTTGTACACAGGCCGTCTCCCAAGTAAGAAAAGAACAGTCATACTATAAGAAGCGGATTACTGCCGCTTTAATCATCTCCTACACTACATGAAGGCATTGCACGGTATCTCATTTGTGCTTCTCGTTATCGGCGGTCTCAACTGGGGCCTTATCGCTATCGGGTATTGGATGGGCAGCGACTGGAATGTCGTGAAGGCAATTCTCGGTTCGGTGCCGGCAGTCGAAAATATCGTCTATCTGCTCGTCGGTCTCTCAGCGCTCTCGCTCGCGTTCTCACACAAGAGCGACTGCCGCGCGTGCGGCGCCTCGATGGGGCAGTCGATGTAATTCTGAAATTACATACGGCGCGGCATAGCCGCATCAATACAGCGCCGGCCCTTGGCCGGCGCTGTTCGCAAACTGAGGGTTGCGACAGGCTGTTCTTGGTAGGTGAACAATCCATTATCCCCACACCAGGCTTGCACGCCCGCGCGAAGCGCGGGCTATTTTCAGCTGACGACCCCTTCTGGGAAGGGCGGATAGGTTGTGTCGACATAGGTGCGAATGGTCTCCTCGTCTTTCGGTGCGTCGACCGATGCTGTTTCCCACACGAGCGGCAATTCGAGACTGAAATAATCATGTGCGGCCCAATCGCGCATACCAGCCATTTCTCTCCAGGGGACATCAACGCGCGCACGCGTCTCTTCTGACACTTTCTTGGCGAGCTGACCGATAACTTCAAGTTGCATGATGACCGCGCTTTGAGTCTTCTGGTCAGAAAGAAAAGCGGTTTCATTCATGCCGGCGATAAATGCGCTGATCTTCCCGAATGAGTCCAGCATTAGTCGGAGATATGCTGAGTCATCCTTCATACAGCGGTCGAAGGTCGCGGTAGATCGAATCGCGGAAGTATGGGATAATCGATCCCTCAGAAACCACGTCCACAGGGCGGTTTAGTCGTTCAGTAAGCATCTCGCGTAGCCCAACGTAATCACGCAATGACGCATGATCGCGATACACAACGAGTACGTCTATATCGCTGTCCGGCCGCGCCGCGCCGCGCGCGAAGGAACCAAAGATATGCGCACGCTTCACGCCATATTTCTCGAATACGGGTCTCGCTTTTCTTGCAATATCTTCTATTGTTGGCTGCATGCGCGCATTATACCATATGCTACAACATAGCGCCGGCCGCTTTGCGGCCGGCGCTACGCTTGCGCTATCCCCACACCAGGCTTGCACGCCCGCGCGAAGCGCGGGCGTTATTCTACACGTATCCAATATTCTCCCTGCTACAATGGTCGACAAATATGGTATGCTGAAGATAATGAAAAATATCATTCAGTACCGCATCTTTAAGGGTGACAAATACTATGTCGCCGAGGGTTTGGATTTGCCGGTAGTTACGCAGGGCAAGACGCTCGATGAGCTTGCGAAGAATATCCAAGAAGCCACAGAGCTCTGTCTCGAAGGTGAGAATCCCGCCGACTTCGGTCTTGCACCGGCCTCTCCACTGTTCGTCAACTTCGAGTTGCCCCGCAGTTTCTCGCATGCCTAAGCCGAAGATTCTCGCCGGGCAAGATATCGTACATATTTTCGAGAGCTTTGGATTCTCTGTAGTCGATCAACGGGGAAGCCATATCAAACTTCGTCGCGTTGTTGTAGACGGCTTGCGCGAAACGTTTACCGTGCCTAATCACAAAGAACTCGATCGCGGAACTATTGTCTCGCTGTACAGGCAAGCCTCGCGCTACATTCCAGAGTCCGAACTTCGGCCACATTTCTATAACCACAAATGAAAAGGGTTTCTTAGACAGAGCGCCGGCCGCTTTGCGGCCGGCGCTACGCTTGCGCTATCCCCACACCAGGCTTGCACGCCCGCGCTTCGCGCGGGCGTACATAGTATACTGAGCCTATCTTGAAGCAGTATTACACTCATCCTGTTACGGTCGCTTGTCTCGCTCTTATTGCGAGCGTTGGGAGCTTCTTCATCTATCAGAGTCTCGTCTCCGCAGCATCGTTTAACTTTATACAAGAGGGTTGGACAGGCGGTGTAACCAGCACTACCGCATATCACGGTACGAGCCCTCAACCAAACAATCAAACAGGGTGGACCAAATTCTCTGCCACATCAACTCTGATGACCGTCGGTTCCACCGTGGCACTCACTCCTGTTGCGATGTCGTTCACCGATGATGGCACAGTCTCGACCACATCGGCGAACTCGTCGCTCCCCAACTCAGCAAGTGGCGGAACCTTTGGATCGGGTACAAACTCATCAACAGCGATAACCGGTTCTGGAAGCGGAGCGAGTATTACATTAACACCAGCAGGCACGCAAGCAGAATGCAACGCTCTCGCTACAAGTACGGGATCGGTCGTTGCATCCCTCTCGAGCGGTTATTGTTATATTCAATTTAATTCATCGGGCACCTTTATCCCAACTGTTCCACTCAGCGTTGACTATCTTGTGGTGGGTGGCGGTGGTACTGGCGGGACATATGGCGGTGCCTTCGGGCCTGGTGGCGGTGGTGGCGCGGGAGGCTTTCTTTCTGGAGCAACAAGTACAACAGCGGTAACCTATACGGTAGTCGTCGGCGCACCAGCAGCGACATCATCTATTTCCTTCAATCAAGGAACAATACAAGCTTATGCAGGCGGTGCCGGAGGCAGTGACAGAGGCGGTGCCGGAGGATCGGGTGGTGGTGCTGGAGGTGGCAAAACTAATCATACTGGTGGGGCAGGCACTTCAGGTCAAGGGAATAATGGTGGGGCAACCACTAACTGTCATTCCGGGGGTAATGGTTACTCTGCCGGAGCGGGCGGTGGCGGCGCGAATGCAGTGGGTGGTGATTCTAAGACTGACGCTCAAGGCGGTGGCGGTGGCGCTGGAGGAGCAGGAAAGGAGTGGCCAACAGGGTCAGGAAATTATTATGCCGGTGGTGGCGGTGGTGGTGGCTATCCAAACACAACTTACTGCAGTGTCGCCGGGCCGGTAGGGTTAGGCGGTATAGGTGGAGGAGGGGGTGGTAGTAGTTCAACTACACCGTCCACCATAGGCACTCCAAATACTGGAGGTGGCGGAGGAAGCGGGTCAAGGCTTGGTGGTTCTGGCGTCGTTATCATTAGATATGCAGATGCACCAGTTTCTGGCACGTTCACTTCTGCTGTCATAAATCTTGGCAGTAAGACGGACTTCACCAGCAAAACATTTACTTGGACAGATAACGCACAAGGGACTATCACGATGCGCGTGCGTGCGGCGGACAATAGCGGTATGAACTCCGGTTTGGTTGATTGGCAGACCATTGCTAAAGACGGCAGACTCGACTTGCTGACAAACTCTATTCAGGGAAAGCAATACATTCAATATGAAGCAACCTTGATTTCGGGGGCCGTTCTCAATAATGTTACCGTCAACTACAATCAATACCCCGCAACAGGGAGTCTGACGTCCTCGGTGTACGACACGCAGGACTCGACCAATGTGCCATCGAGCGTTGCATGGGCGACAAGCGGTACAGGGAGCGACGAGACAATCAAGCTTCAGGTGCGTACCTCTGCTGACGGAAATACATGGACCTCGTGGTGCGGAGCGTCCGCATGCAACGACACCGATACTTTTACCTCTTCTCCGGGTACTATTAGCTCAAGCCACCCCCTCATCACTGATAGTATTGCCGACCGCTATATCCAATACAAAGCACTCTTCACCTCGAGCGGGGATGCGACGCTTACGCTCACCTCGGTCTCCCTTTCTTATGTGATCAACGTTGCTCCTGACGTAACGAATGTTACAGCGGTGCAGGGGAGTACTAGCCTGGTAACGGTCGGCTATAATGTCGCCGACACCGACACTTCTACGGGAGTTGTTGATGTGACGCTCCAATACTGTCCAACAGGATTAACGTGTACTCAGAACAGCGATACTAATTGGGTAAATGCAACGGCTGTTACCGGGCATGTTGGCACAGGAGTCGCGCTTGGCACCAGCAAGACCATAACGTGGACACCCGCGACTGATTACAGCAATCAATACAATTCCGGAGAGAAGATACGCGTCAAAGCGAGCGATCGCGAACTCGCTAATGCCTATGGGTACGGCATATCATCATCTTTCACGCTCGACACGGCGGTACCCGTTATCACGGTCGCTACGCTCGATTCCTCAGCAACACCTGATAGGGTGAACATCACCGCCACGGATAATTCAACAATCACCTACAGTCTCTGCAACGCATCCAACTTCACCGGGTGCGACACATGGCTCACGATCGATTCAGGTGTCGCGACCTCTTCTGCGTGGTCGGCAACTGGCTCTCCCAACGCTGAGACGGTATACATCAAAGTCCGCGATGCATACGGCAATGTGTCTACCAATATCACGAGTGTGACGGCTCCCGCAACCCCAGCAAGCTTCCTTAATGCCGACATCTCGAACCCGGCGGCGCAGTCATATGGCGAGGCCTTGAGCTGGTTGGTTGTTACAAATGCAGCTTCATACAAGGTGTACTATGCGACGACGACAGCGGCCAGTACGGTGCCATCGGCGTCGGCGTACACATTGCTCGCAAGCCCGACGTCGAACATTTATTCACACAACATAACTACTGCGACCTCATCTGCGTATTGGTATAAGGTTGCCGCAATAAATACGAATGGCGATATTTCAAACTTCACCACTATGGCGACAGGAGACGTGCCCGACAGCTACGGCACCCAGCTTCCTGACTCTGCGGCGCCGGTCATTACCGCAAGCTCCGTCGCTATCTCAAGCAACACACTCAAGAGTACCTCGGCAACCATCACTTTCACCACTGATGAGATCGCGAGTTCCACCATTCGTTACTCATCAGCTATAGAGCACTCCCCGACCCCAGACGATACCTGTGCGTATGATCATTTTGCGTACTCTGGTAGCACCTACGTTACATCTCATAGTGTCTCCCTCACCAGTCTTACACCAAACACCGACTATTACTTCTGCATCTCTGCTGCTGATGCAGTGGGGAATACGACAAGTCCAACACAAAACGCTTCTTATGGTACTTTCACATTCCACACCACAAGCGGACCAATCGTCTCAGGTGTTACTGATCAGAATACGGCCGGCAATTCGACCACTATCTTCTGGAATACCTCTGTCGCGGCGGACTCGCATGCGTATTACTCGATGAGCAACACGCTCGCGAACCCTACCGTGAAGGGTACTGCCGATCTCGTTACGACTGCCGCTTCGCCCGGCGTCTATCAGCATCAAGTCGGCCTCTCGGGCCTCACGTCAGGTGTGAAATATTACTACTACGTTACCTCGACCGATACTGATGGCAACACGACGACCGACAACAATAATGGCGCCTATTATAACTTCACAACCACGACCGATACGACCGCTCCTGCCATTTCGAATATCACCACCCCCGTTCTTTCCGCTACAGCAGCTGTGATCACATGGCAGACCGACGAGCCGGCGACGAGCCAGATTACTTGGGGTACGGCGAGCGGCGCGCTCACTCGCACGACCGTCCTCGACTCAACAGCCTCGATTTACCACATCGTAACGCTCTCAAGCGCGACAAATGATACAACGAGCGCTATGCAAGTACTCACTGCTTCGACCCCGTATTACTACAAGGTCTTCTCAGCTGATACTACGGGCAATCAAGCATCTTCGACTGAAAAAACCCTCACGACTCCCTCGTCAGGTGACGTTACTATCGTTGCAGGCGGCGGCGGCTCGGGCGGAGCGGGTTCAGGCTCGACCTCAGATGCAAATGCAGCGAAGATTATCAGTGCAACGGTCGACAATATCACCGCTTTCGGCGCTGATGTGAAGGTTACGACCGATAAAGATACGGTTACGACGATTAGTTATGGACCGACAGCTGTATACGGATCGAGCGTAGGGACGACGCTCTTCTCCGCATCAAAGACCATTTCGCTCTCGAATCTTACTGAGGGTACCACCTACCATTACCAAGTCATCGTATTCGATAAGGCCGGACACACGACCTCGTCTGGCGACCAGACATTTGATACCACGTTCGCTTCTGAAGCGCTCGACAACCTCATGACGCTTAGTAATGCCGCCGCCATCCAGAATAAACTCCAAGACCTCATCCAGTCGGCACTCCCATCGCTCGCGCCGCCATTCATTACATCGCCCGTCGTGAGCTCGACAACCGAGAGTTCCGCAACCATTACCTGGAATACCAACGTGAAAACGATGGGAACGCTCCGCTATGCGACCGCCGCTGACTACGCGGCGAATAAAGATTACACGACTGAAGTCTCGGCTGATCCGGTTGACTCGATGGCGGTCGCACATGCGGTGGGTCTCGCCGCACTCACCCCGAACACGCTCTACCACTTCCAGGCGCGCTCCTATGTCTTCCCGCAAGTAGTTGGTTCAAGCCCAGACATAACCTTCTCGACGAGAGCCGCCGCTATCAGTCCGAATATCGTTGCAGTAAAGAATAACGGATTCACGGTCGTTTGGCAGTCTGCTGATCCGACCTCCTCTATCGTGAATTACAAGAACGTGACAACCGGCCAAAGCGCAGTCCTCACCGACGAGACCAAGACCTCCTATCACAGTGTCGAGATCAAGGACCTTCCTTCAGGGGCCACCTATACCGTCTTTGTCTCCGGTAAGAACGCAAACGGCAATACTGCCGGTTCCGATCAGCCGATCAGCGTTACGACGAGTGTCGACCTCACTCCGCCGGTCATCAGTAACTTCAAGGTTGATAATGCGCTTATCCCTGGCCGCGCCGACTTGATCCAGACCGTTGTCGGGTGGCAGACCGACAAGCTCGCGAACTCGACGGTCTATTATGAAGAAGGGGCGGGTAGCCAGAATGCGACCTCGACCGAGCTTAAGAACAAGACCGAATCGCTCGATGTCTACTCCACGTCGCACGTCATGATCCTCGCCAGCCTCAAGCCAGGTACGGTCTACCGCATCAAGATCGTCTCGACTGATCAGAGCGGTAACACCAAGACCTTCGGCCCTACCAGTATCATCACGCCGCAACAGACTCAGTCAGTCCTCGATATCATCGTCAAGAACTTCGCCGACACCTTCAGCTTCCTTGGGGCAGGGCAGTAACAGATGAAACAGAAAACCCGTCCGCGCATGCGGACGGGTTTTCTCTTTGGCGGAGACGGTGGGATTCGAACCCACGGGGGCATTTCTGCCCCGCCTCGTTAGCAGTGAGGTACTTTCGACCACTCAGCCACGTCTCCGTGGAGATAGAATATCACAAGACTTACTAACGTGCCTGCTTCTCAGGCGTTTTTCAATGCGAAAGAGCGATAGGGATGATATGTTTTGCGCCCGCGGCAGTCAGCGCATCGATACCTGCTTGGAGCGTGGCGCCGGTCGTGAGGACGTCATCAATGATGATATACGTCGTTTCCGGATAGAGGACATGCGCGGCGCCGAAGGCGCCGCGCATGTTCGCTTCTCGCTCCGCACGCGGGAGTGAGACTTGCGACACGGTCTCACGGACGCGAGAAAGAATATTTGCGTGCAGGACAATGCGAGACATGCCTTCTGCGCCAAGCACACCAAGAGCGCATCGTGCCACTTCTTCGGTCTGATTAAATCCGCGCGTCTTACGCCGGAGCTTCCCGAGCGGTATGGGTATGAGCGTTCCTGCCTGCACGTCCTCGTCAAGATCGCGCAGGTATTCGGCGAGAACGCCGCCAAGAAGAGTGATGGCGCGGCGATTCCCATGATATTTTGCTTCATGCATGAGAGATGCCACCATCGGATCAGAGAATGAGAGAAGCGTTACCGTCCCCGGCCGTGTTGCCGGAGAGAGTTGCGGCGAGACACGGCTCGATACGTCATCTTCGGTCGCCTGGCGGACCGCAAGCTCGTCCACACGAGGAGGGAAGAGAAGGTCAAGGAAGCGCTTCATGGTAGTATTATTCTCACATGGCGTTCCTCGATTTCCTATTTCAGAAGAAGGCGCAAAGCGTTCTGGGCGTTGACATCGGCTCATCGTCTCTCAAGGTCGTGCAGCTCCGCCGCGAGCGCGGGCAGGCAGTGCTTGAGACGTATGGCGAGCTCGCGCTCGGCCCTTATGGCGGATCGGAGGTTGGCCAGGCGACCAATCTCTCGGCTGAGCAGGTAACCGAGACGCTCACTGACCTCCTGCGCGAGGCGAAGGTGACGACAACGCAGTGCGGTGTCTCGATACCGTTTGCCCGATCGCTGCTTGCTCTCGTGAAGCTTCCCTATCGCAAGGACACGA
>JAHFMM010000001.1:56049-73327 GCA_023264495.1 bacterium
ACCGAGACGCTCACTGACCTCCTGCGCGAGGCGAAGGTGACGACAACGCAGTGCGGTGTCTCGATACCGTTTGCCCGATCGCTGCTTGCTCTCGTGAAGCTTCCCTATCGCAAGGACACGAAAGAGCAGAAAACGGTCATCGAGCTTGAAGCGCGGAAGTATATTCCGGTGCCCGTGAGCGAGGTACAGCTCGACTGGTTTATCGTGCCGGAGCTCGACCCGTCGAAGAAGAAGGCGGATCGAGATACGGTCGATGTACTCGTTGTGGCAGTGCATAACGATGAGCTCGCTTTCTTGCAAAAGATCGTCGGCGGCTCCGGGCTTGCCGCAAGTTTCTATGAGATAGAGATCTTCAGCACCATCCGTGCCGTTGTCGATGATATGGTGCGGCCGGTGATGGTGATCGATGTCGGTGCCGCATCGACGAAGACGTATGTGGTCGAGCATGGCGTGGTCGCGTTCTCTCACTCGATCAGCGCCGGGAGCCAAGACATCACCCGCGCGATTGCGGTATCAGACAATATCTCCATTGCACGCGCAGAAGTCCTCAAGAAGGAGGAGGGGCTCGCGGGAGACAGCGCGTCCGGCTCTCCCGAACTCGTGTTCTCGCGCATCTTCTCAGAGGCGCGGAGAGTCGTAACGCAGTATGAGACTTCTCGCAACAAATCCATCACCTCGATCGTCCTCACCGGTGGCGGGGCGGTTACCAAGGAGCTTGGCGCGTATGCAAAGAGTATCTTCTCTATCGATGTGCGTGTCGCGGATCCCTTTGCGAAGACCGAAGCGCCGGCATTCATGCGCTCCATCCTCGAGGAAATCGGTCCCGAGTTTGCGGTTGCCGTCGGTCTCGCTCTGCGGAAGCTTGATGAAGCGAGCTAGGGAAGGCATGGTTTTGCACAGATAGCGCCGTGACGTGCGGATGGATAGCGTATACTGGAGGAAATGGCCCTTCCCACGATACCAACTTCGTTCGTGCCACATTCCTCGACGCAATCGCCAGATCGTCGAACCGGCATCTTCCCTAATATCTTCGGGTTCTTCTCGTACGCAGTATTTGGTATCGCACTCCTGCTCGCACTAGGGATCTTCTTCTATGGGCGCATCCTCGTGACCCAGGAGGTCTCAAAAGAAAGCGTGTTGGCGACTGCCGAGGCCGCTATTGATCCGGCGACCGTTGAAGGATTCGTGCGGTTGCGCAACCGCCTGAACGCAGGCGCAGCACTGCTTGATAAGCACATCAGTCTCTCAGGTTTCTTCACTCTCTTGAACGGCGTTCTTCCTTCGGGTATCCAGTTTACGGCGCTGCATATTTCCGCTGATTCGTCAGGCGTCGTATCAGTTGACGGGAATGGCGTTGCAAAGAATTTCAACGTCCTTGCGGCAGCTTCCGTAGCATTTTCTGGCACCGGTAAGATTAAGGATGTCATTTTCTCGAACATGAGCGTCAATCGGGACACTTCAGTCAATTTCGATCTTTCAGCGGAACTCGATCAGAAGGTAACGACTTTTTCACCATGACCGACCGCATCTTCCCAGCAATCGCGCTCATTACGGCCCTCGGCATATTCATCTTCTATATACAGCCGACTTGGACGGGGAGCATAGCGACCTTGAAGGCGGATATCGCCGCAGACGATACGGCGATTGCGTCGGCGAACCAGTATGACGCTCAGCAGAACCAGCTTTCCGCTGCACGCGATGCCATCGACCCGAACGATATCGCGCGCCTTACCACGTTCCTTCCCGATTCTGTCGATAACGTGGGGCTCGTTCTCGACCTAAACGCGCTCGCTACCCGATCGCAGCTCTCACTCTCGAACGTCGTAGTGAACAGTTCGACCGCGAGCAGCCAGGGAGGGGCGGCTCAAAGCGCGCTCCCGGCCGGAGGCAATAGCCCTATCGGCTCTATCGAACTCTCATTGTCTGCGACGGGGACATTTGCCGCACTGCAGCAGTTCATCGTCGGTGTCGAGAAGAGCGCCCGCATTCTCGATGTGCGTGATCTGGTGGTGAAGGGGTCTAATACGGGTATCTATACCTATCAGATACGACTCCGTCTTTATTGGCTCCACTAACCCGCTCTACGTATGAAATCAAGCACGCTCCTTCTCATCATCGTTACGCTCCTTCTTGCAGGAGGGGTGTACTGGTACTTCTCCATCAGCGGTGGCACGCAACCGTCGCTTACGATTACTCCAGGGTCGCAGAGCAGTACGCAAGCGAAGTTTGCGGCACTGGTCGGGCAGCTGCAGCCGATTACGTTTGCTACCGCTATTTTTTCTGATCCGCGATTCACTGCTCTGGTCGATATAACGACACCCATCGAATCAGAAACGCTTGGACGTACCGATCCCTTCGCGCCCCCTTCTCAAGGAGGCCAGCCTCCGGCGTCATCACTAGGCACGAAATAAATGAATTTCCTCAGCGCTCTCGTCGAAAAAGGCATGCTCTCCGCGAAGGACCGCGCGACAGTCGAGACCGACCTTTCAGAGAAGCGGTCCCTTGCCGAAGCGCTTGCTGCACGTGGCATCGATCTCGCAGACTCTCTCGCTCAGATCGGGGCGCTGTATGGTATCCCAACGCGAGTGCTCGGCGACCCGCCGGCAGACGAAGGAGTGTTCAAGTATATTCCGATGGAATCGGCACAGCATTACGGATTCGCCCCGCTCGCTATCACGGAGGGAGCGCTCGAAGTGGGCGTCACGGATCCTGACAATATTGAAGCATTCGATGCCCTGCAATTCATTTCGAGCAAGATCGGCATCCCGTATAAGATATTCCTCATAACCAAGCAAGACTTCGAGCGGGTGATGGAAGCGTATCAGAGCTTGTCTGGAGAAATCGGGAAAGCGCTTTCAGAATATGACACCATAGGCGCATCGGTGCTTGCAGAAGAGCAGAAAGCCTCTGCAACTTCCAGTGCGAGTGAGAGCGACGTCGAATCGCTCGATCTGACCGGTCCGAAAGAAGCTTTGAAAGAGGATGCGCCGGTGACAAAGATCGTCTCAACGATCCTGCGGTACGCCATCGAGGGGCACTCATCCGATATTCACGTCGAACCGTCGCAGACGAAGACTCGCGTTCGTTTCCGTATGGACGGGAGCCTGCACACCTCGCTTGAATTGCCGATGAAAGTGCATGAGGCGGTCGTTGCGCGTATCAAGATCCTCGCCAAGCTTCGGCTCGATGAGAAACGGAAGCCGCAAGACGGCCGTTTCTCAGCAACAGTGGAAAATCGGCGCATTGATTTTCGCGTTTCGACCTTCCCGACAGAATTCGGCGAGAAGATCGTGATGCGTATTCTCGATCAGTCTGATGCGACCGCGACTATTGATACGGTCGGATTCTCAGCCGCCGATCTGGGAGAGGTGCGTTCGATGATGAAGGCGCCATACGGCATCATCCTCATCGCCGGTCCGACCGGGTCTGGAAAGTCGACAACGCTGTTCACGATGCTCTCCGAGCTCGATAGGGAGACGTTCAATGTCGTGTCGCTTGAAGACCCGGTTGAATATGAGATCGCGGGAGTCGCGCAGAGCCAAGTGCGCCCAGAGATAGGGTATACGTTTGCGAACGGGTTGCGTTCGATCCTCCGCCAAGACCCCGATATCATCATGGTCGGAGAGATCCGCGATAAGGAAACGGCAGTGCTTGCGGTGCAGGCCGCTCTTACCGGCCATCTCGTCTTCTCGACTATTCACACGAACACCGCGGCGGGCGCGATACCGCGCCTGGTGGATATGGGTGTCGACCCGTTCCTCATTGCGCCAACGCTGATAGGCATTATCGGACAACGTCTCGTTCGGAAGCTTTGCGATGAGAAAGGGAGTCCAGTCCTGATTACCGAGAGCATCAAGAAATTGATCGATCAAGAATTCGCCGATTTGCCGGAGACGTATCGCGTAAACCTCCCCGAATTCAGGGAGTTCTACCATGCGACTCCGACCGCCGATTGTCCGAACGGCACGCGCGGACGTCTCGGCGTCTTTGAGATTCTCCGTATGAACAAAGACCTTGAACAGGTCATCCTCACTGAACCGGTTGAAGAGAGGATCTACGCGGCCGCTCGCGCTCACGGCATGCTCACGATGCGCGAGGACGCCCTTATAAAGGCCTTTGCGGGTGAAATTCCCTTCGAAGATATCAATACGCTCGGAGGAGAGCTCTTTGCCGAAGAGGAGGGAGAGGATGTGCATAAGGAGTAGCTTGACCGCGTGCGTGGTATATACTGATGCTATATGGCCTACCGAATTTATATCGTTGACGATGACCGGTTTCTTCTCGATTTGTATGCAGTGAAGTTCAAGAATGGCGGCCATGACGTGAGCGTTTTCAATGAAGGGGGAGCGTTCCTCGATGAACTGCGGAAAGAAGGCGCTCCGATGCCCAACGCTATCCTCCTCGATATCATCATGCCGAACATGACCGGGCTTGAGGTCCTTGAGACGATACGGAAAGAAGGTCTTGCCAAGGGTGCTAAGGTCGTCTTTCTCACCAACCAAGGACAGAACCCAGACATTGACCGGGCAAAAGAGCTCAAGGCCGATGGTTATATCGTGAAAGCCTCTGCTATCCCGTCTGAAGTCTTCTCCGAGGTCATACGCATCATCGAGGAGAGTCCCGCATCGTAGACATATGGCAGCCGACTCTCGTCTCGATGAGCTTCTCGATCTCGTCGTCGCCCAAGGGGCTTCTGACGTGCATGTGTTTGCCGGCGGACCGCCCATGCTGCGCATATCCGGCGCGCTGATCCCTCTCGTGAAGTATCCAGCGCTTGCCCCAGGAGAAACCGAGGCGATGCTGAAGAGTATCGTACCGGCAGACCGCTGGGAGGTGTTCCTGAACGCGCAATCGGTCGACTTATCGTATGCGCACAAGAAAGAAATCCGATTCCGCGTGAACGGGTATCGTACGCAAGGGTCGGTGGCGTTTGCCATGCGCCTTATCCCGCATAGCGTGCGGACGTTTACCGAACTCAATCTGCCATCAGTGCTTGAGACGTTCACGCAGCGTGAACAAGGGTTCTTCCTCGCGGTCGGGCCGGTGGGGCAGGGGAAGTCGACGACGCTCGCTACGATGATCAACCGCATCAACGAGTCGCGGACCGAACACATTCTCACGATCGAGGACCCAGTGGAGTATCTCTTCACCCCGCAGAAGTCGCTCATCCATCAGCGCGAGGTGTATGTCGATACGCCTGATTTCCATACCGCGCTGCAAAATGCGTTTCGCGAAGACGTCGATATCATCATGGTGGGAGAGATGCGCGACTACGAGACTATCTCTTCAGCGGTGACGGCGGCAGAGACCGGTCATCTCGTCTTCTCGACGCTCCATACGAATACTGCCGCGCAGACGATCGACCGCATCATCGACATGTTCCCCGCCGAGCAACAGCAGCAGGTGCGCATACAGCTCGCTGGCAGTCTCGCCGGGATATTCTCGCAACGGCTCATCCCGCGCATCTCAGGCGGGCTCATTCCTGCCTGTGAATTGCTCATCAACAACAACGCCATCAGTACGCTTATTCGCGATGGCCGAACGCATGAGATCAACACCGTGATCCAGACCTCGTCGCAAGAGGGCATGATCGATATGGACCGCTCGCTTGCGGAGCTCGTCCGCCGCGGGGAAGTTACGGTCGAACATGCGTATGAACATGCGATAGACCCGAAGTCGTTCGAGAATAACCTATAATTACCCCATGCTTTTTACCTACCACGCCATTGATCAGGACGGACATGAACGCGATGGAACCATCGAGGCCCCATCGCAAGACATGGCGATTACATCTCTGCAACGGCGCAACCTCATCATCTCGTCTATCAGTCCGGCCGAGAAGCGACCATGGTTCCAATCTGATGTTTCTTTCTTCAATCAGATCAGCAATAAAGAGATCGTGATCTTGTCGCGCCAGATCGCGACCCTGTTTGAGGCGCAGGTCTCTGCGCTGCGCGTGTTCCGTCTCCTTGCGGCAGAGGTTGAGAACCGGCAGTTAGCCATCATCCTCTCCGCCGTGGGAGATGATCTGCAAGGAGGAAGCCCCATCAGCAAGGCGCTCGCACGCCACCCTCGAGTCTTCTCGAATTTCTATGTGAACATGGTGCATGCCGGCGAAGAGTCAGGGAAACTGTCTGAGACATTCGTCTACTTGGCCGATTATCTCGATCGTTCTTATGATGTGGTGAACAAGGCAGAGAATGCACTCATCTATCCCGCATTCGTGGTCGTCGTGTTCTTCGGCGTGATGGGGCTCATGCTCACACTCGTGATCCCGAAGATAAGCGCGGTCCTCGTCGATTCTGGGCAAGCGGTACCGATCTATACGAGTATCATCATAGGATTCTCAAACTTCCTAGTGCAGTACGGCATCCTCATCTTTTTTGCATTCATTGCGGCGGTCTTCTACGTCTGGCGGCTGTCGAAGACCGATCAGGGCAAGCTCATTCTCGATCATATAAAGCTCTCGATCCCGTATGTCGGCGATCTCTATACCAAGCTCTACCTGGGCCGCATCGCTGACAATTTCTCAACCATGCTTCTCTCAGGCGTCTCCGTAGTCGAGGCGATCAACATCACTGGCAGTGTCGTCGGGAATTCAGTCTTTGAGGCGGTGCTTGCCGAGGTTACGACCGATGTGAAGGGTGGCTCCTCGATATCTGATGCGCTCGATAAGCATCAGGAGATCCCGGGCATCATGGTCGCAATGACCAAGGTCGGCGAGGAGACGGGCGAGCTCGGGAAGATTCTCACGGTGCTCGCGAAGTTCTACAATCGCGAAGTGATAAACGCGGTTGACACCCTAGTCGGCCTCATTGAGCCGGTTATGATTGTGATGCTCGGTCTCGGAGTCGGTATCTTGATTGCCGCGATTCTTCTGCCGATCTACAACCTGGCAGGTGCTTTTTAAGCTCGTAGAGCGCTAGTGTTGGAAAAGGATATCCACACCCCTCTTTCGTAATGCTTGCAGTAAGAGTACAATACAGGCATTAATCTTATATAATTTATTATGCACAAGAATCGCTCAGCCGGCTTCACGCTTATCGAACTCCTCGTCGTTATCGCCATCATCGGCATCCTCTCGGCCGTCGTGCTCGCCTCGCTCTCGACCGCCCGCAACAAGGGCAGCGATGCGGCAATCCAGTCTGATCTCTCGACGATCCAGACCCAGGCTGAGATCTATTACGGCAGTACGGGGAATAATTCGTATGGTGCAACACAGACCGCTAGTTGTGCGGCGACAGCAGGGACTCTCTTTGCTGATTTGACCATTGCTCGCACGATCACTGCTGTTGATCTGGCAAATGGAGCTGGAGCTGTTGCTTGTAATAGCATAACAACCACCTACGCGGTCTCCTCTGCGCTCCAGTATGGTATTGGTGGAAATATGTTCTGGTGTGTCGATAGTACGGGCAATGCACAATCAAAATCGGGAGGACTCCCTAGCGGAAGAACCGACTGTTCTTATTAACCTAATAATTAGATAGGGTTGCATACCAGAAGACCCGCGTACGCGGGTCTTCTGGTATCATGAAGGCATGATGACATTTCTTTCGGCAGCGTTCTTCGTACTCGGTACGATTGTAGCGAGCTTCGTTGGCGTGGTCGTCGCTCGGCTCAATACCGGACAGAGCTTCCTCAGAGGTCGGTCGCAATGCGATGCTTGTAACGCGCCGCTTACCGCGATGGCGCTCGTGCCGATTATTTCCTATTTCTTCTCGCGCGGCCGTGCACAGTGTTGCGGCGCGCGCATCTCGTTCTTCGCGCCGCTCTCAGAGATTCTTCTTGGCGGGCTCTTCATCCTCGCCTATCTTGCACTCGGCATCTCATGGGCGCTCCTCTTTATGCTCGGGGCGCTCGGGCTCCTTCTCGCCCTCGTGCTCTATGATCTCGCTCACCAGATCTTGCCACCGGTAGTGCTCGCGAGCTTCGTTATGATGAGTGCGGGGGCAGGGTTCCTTACCGCACCGTCCCTGACCCTGTGGTATGCAAACGTCCTGAGTGCCGCGTGCATGGCGGCGGCGCTCGGCGCGATACATTTCCTGTCGCGCGGGCGCGCGATGGGGCTTGCCGATACGCCGCTGGTTTTCGGGCTCGGGCTCCTTACAGGTCCAGCGGCGTTCTCGGGGTTCCTATTCTCATTCTGGATCGGCGCTGGTATCGGGATAGTGTTGTTGGCACAGAGGCCGCGAGGCTCTAGAATGGGAGTTGAGGTGCCGTTCGCGCCGTTTCTTGCCGCAGGATTCCTTCTCGCCTATTTCACCCAATGGAACATCTTCACTCTCATCGCTCTTCTCGGCGTGTAATATCAAACCAAGGATTCACGCTTCTCGAGCTCTTGGTGGTGCTCGCTATCATTTCGATAGTCATGGGGGTAATATTCACGAACCAGAACTCGTTTAACAAGACGCTGGTGCTGTCGAACACGGCATACGACATCGCTCTCTCATTGCAATCGACCGAGATGCTCGGTGTCGGTGGCCGAGGGAATGCAGGATACGGGGTCCATTTCGTTAACGGGAATCCGACTAAATCATTTAGCATCTTCGGCGATATATCCTCCGCCGTACCGTTACCAGCTCCCTGCCATTCGAAAGACATACCTTTGTCGCCGAACATGCATACCGGCGATTGCGCGTATTCAGAATCTGATACCGTAACTGCGACGTATGCCATCGGGAACGGATTCCTTATACAAGACATCTGCGCCTCGGATTCTTCAGGCAATTCATTCTGTTTCTCAAAAGGGAACCTCCCATCACTCGATATAGTATTCTCACGTCCGAACCCCGCGCCATCCATGAGTATAAATGGCGTGTACAATCCATCCTTGTCAAATGCTTGTCTTAAGCTTATTTCGGCACAGGGCGGAACGGATCGTTATATCACAGTCTCCATAGCAGGGAGCATTAATGCGAACGCGACACCATGTACTCCATGACCAACCTTCATAATCGCAAAGGATTTACCTTGATCGAGCTTATGATTGCGATCGGGCTCTTTGCATTCGTCATGACGATCGCTTCAGGCGCGTACCTGACGATGATCGGTCTCAATCAGCATGCCGAAAGTATCGCGACCGGCGTGAACGATCTCTCGTTCGCGCTTGAGACCATGACGCGCGAGATCCGCACCGGTACACAGTATTCAGCCCCTTCAGGCAATTCGTTCTCATTCACCAATTCGGACAAATGTCAGGTTACATATAATCTGTCGAATTCGAATATCTTCCGCTCGGTAGCGGGCGGGTCAGGGTGTATTGTGCAGACAAGCGCTCTCATTACGGATCAATCGGTTACTATCGCATCGCTCATGTTCTATCCGTCTGGTACGGTACAAGGCGATGCCTATCAGCCGAACGTACTGATTACCATCTCGGGAAGCGTGTCGGTAAAAGGGAAGACGCAATTCTTCACTGTTGAGACGGGAGCGACTATGCGCGGCATCGATATATGAAGTACGTTCCTCAAAACCACGGGTTCACGCTTATCGAAGCATTGATCGCGGTTACAATCGTGACGCTCTCGGTCGCCGGACCGCTCTATACCGCATCTCGTGCTTTGGTCGCCGCTGAGATTGCTCGCGACAAGCTCACGGCCTCATATCTTGCACAAGAAGGCGTCGAGTACATCCGCATGATGCGCGATAGCGCGTACCTCAGCGCGCCGGCGACGGGATGGAGCGACTTCACGACAGCGATAGAGACATACTGTCTCGGTCCATCATCTAGCTGTACGATCGATCCCTCCAATCCGCTTGTCGGATACGGCCCTGGCAAATCGATCGTGAACTATGTCGGGAATGCGCCGCTCTATCTTGCCAATTGCACGAATGGCGCCGGAGGACTCTCGTGCGCGCCGCCGAATTACTATACCCAACAAAGCGGTCTCCCCGTGAGTTCCAAGACGCCATTCACGCGTACAGTCCAAGCATTTCACACCTCTGGTAATGAAGAACGCATCGACTCGGCCGTAACCTGGTCATTCCACGGGACTCCGTATACGGTGACGGTCAGCGACCATGTAACGCCATGGCAATAAACCGATCACAACGCGGGTTCGCACTGCTTATCGCCGTTATCTTCATGTCGGTGATGCTCACGTTCGGTCTCGCGCTCGCATCGCTCGGATACAAGCAACAAGTCCTCGCGTCTTCCGCGCTCGGGTCGCAGTATGCGTTCTATGCCGCCGACGCTGCACTCGAATGTGCGCTCTTTGAGGACCAGAAGAACGATCTCTTCAATTATGCTGCGCATACTGCTGATCCGAATACACCATCAAATATCATCTCATGCGACGGATCGGCGGCGACACAGAAGAATTATTCCTATTCAGCTGATAACCTTTCTGTCTCTGAACGTGTCTCGCTCGACGACGGCAAGCATTGCGCGGATATAACGGTGTATAAGTATGCTACCGGACAGACCTACATCTTCTCGCAAGGGTACGATACTATTTGTAGCATAATAGATAATCCTCCTCCGCTGCTTACAGCTCGATTTTCATCGCGTGCAATGCAGATAGCCTATTAAGCGCCGATGCTCGTCAGGCATGCTTGAGCTAGGTATACTTCACGTATGAAGGCTCCTAACGATGCGTATGAGCGCGCGCGCCGGCTCCGCTCCGCTATAACGAAGTATCGAACGCTCCAGCACGAGAAAGATCTGTCGCCTCTGTCGCCCGAGGCGCTCGATTCGCTCAAATATGAGCTTGCGCGCCTTGAAGAGGCATATCCAGAACTCACCACGCCGGACTCGCCAACCCAGATTGTCGCCGGCGCCCCGGTCTCTTTCCTCAAGAAAGTAAAACACATCATTCCGCAATGGTCGTTTAATGACGCTTTCACCGAGGCAGACATACGCGCATTCGATGAACGTGTCCGCAAAGTTCTGTGGATGTCCGACATCCACAAGACAGCGCCGGCGTATGATTTGGAACTCAAGATTGACGGCCTGAAGATCGTGCTCACCTACGAGAAGGGTGTTCTCGTGACGGCCGCGACACGCGGGGACGGCGTCTTTGGAGAAGACGTTACGCACAACATCCGCACGATCGCCTCAGTGCCGTCGAGGCTCGCCCGCCCGCTTGATCTCGTCGCCGAAGGGGAAGTCTATCTCACGCGTTCGGGATTCACCGCGCTTAACCTCCTCCGTAAACAGCAGAGCGAGCCATTGTTTGCCAATCCGCGCAACGCCGCCGCCGGCTCGATCCGCCAGCTTGATCCGAAGATTGCCGCAGGGCGTCCGCTCGGCGTCTTCTGTTACGATGTCGCCGCAACATCCGAATCATTCCCGCTGACACAGAGCGATGAGCTCGCTTATCTCGCTGAGCTCGGGCTCCCGGTCAATCTGGAACATCGTCATGCCGGCACGCTTGAAGACGTGTTCGCCTATTGGGAGCAATGGCGCGGCGCGGCGCGGGATGCGGTTGATTACCAGATAGACGGCATCGTGCTCAAGGTCGAGTCGCGCGAAATGCAGGAGACACTCGGTCATACTGGCAAGGCGCCGCGATTTGGCATCGCGTATAAGTTCCCTCCGGAACAGGTCGAGACGATTGTCGAAGACATCACGCTTCAGGTGGGGCGGACGGGGAAGCTCACTCCGGTCGCTCACCTGCGCCCGGTCGCGGTCGCCGGCACGACTGTTGCACGAGCGACGCTCCACAATGAAGATTTCATCAAGGAGAAAGATATTCGTATCGGCGATACGGTTATTCTCCAGAAAGCGGGCGACATCATTCCTGAGATTGTGGAGGTGGTGAAGGAGCTGCGGCCGGAAAATGCGCGGACATGGGTATTCCCAACTCATTCGCCGCTTTGCGGCGGAGCAGGAGCGATTGAACGCGTCCCAGGAGAGGCGGCACACCGATGTGCGGTCGCAGGATCTTTTGAACAGCAAGTACGGAAAATCATACATTTTGCAGGGAAACACGCCCTCGATATCGATGGTATGGGGAAAGAGACCGTGAAGCTCCTTATGGAGCACGACCTCATCTCTGACTTCGATGATATGTTTGATCTGACCAAAGACGAGCTGCTTGAGCTTGATGGATTCGAAGAGACGAAAGCAAATAACCTGATCGAGGCAATCGGCGCGGCGCGGCGCGTCCCGCTTGACCGGCTTCTTATCGGGCTCTCGATCTCGCATGTGGGAGAAGAGACGGCCTATCTCCTTGCAACACGATTCGGGACGCTCGCGGCGCTTCGCGCCGCGAGCGCAGAAGCTCTTGCACAGATCGACGGCGTTGGCCCTATTATCGGCACTGCGGTGCATACCTGGTTTGCACAAACAGAAAATCAAGCATTACTTGCTCGACTCGAGAAGCATTTGAAGATAGAGAAGATTATCGCTCCAGCACAGGGCCCCTTAAGCGGGCAGACAGTCGTGATTACTGGCACACTCCCGACTTTGTCGCGTGATGCGGCTGAGGCGTTGGTACGGAAGGCGGATGGCAAGGCAGTGGCAAATGTGTCGGCGAAGACCTCATTTATTGTTGCGGGTGAGAACCCTGGAACGAAACTCGCCAAGGCGAAGTCGCTCGGCATAGCAATACTGTCTGAAAAGGAGTTCCTTAAACGGCTTGGAGCGTGATAGAGTAGCCCTATGGCAACGACCGAGGACGTACGGAAGCTCGCGGCCCTCGCGCGCATCGAGATAGCAGACGCCGAGCTCGAAAAGTTCACAAGCGAGTTCGACGCGATACTTGCGTATGTCGGGCAGCTCGAGAAGCTTGATCTCCCGATTGGCGCCGAAAGAGTGATGCCGCCGCTTCGCAATGTGATGCGTGCGGATGAGCATCCGTACGCGCCCGGGACATATACTGAGAAGCTTGCGGCGCAGTTCCCGGAGCGCGAGGGCGACAATCTTATCGTGAAGCAGATCATCACTCATGAGTAAAAAGCCGAATGAAATGACGATTACCGAGGCCGCCCGCGCGCTCCGCCTGCCTGCCTGCCGGCAGGCGCGCCTCACCGTCCGCGAGCTCTGGGACGCCTGCGCGAATACAGCCAAAGAGAAGAATCCAGAGTTAAACGCGTACCTCGAAATATTTGATGCTGACGAGATAGCGATTATCAGCGCACAGGAACGTATTGACGCTGGCGAAGAGTCGCTTCTGTGCGGCATTCCTCTCGCGGTCAAAGATAATATTTTAATAGAAGGGAAGATTGCGAGCGCCGCGAGCAAGATGCTTGAGAATTATCGCGCAACCTATGACGCGACCGTCATCGCGAAATTGAAAGCAGCGGGAGCGCTCTTCATCGGCCGCACCAATATGGATGAGTTCGCTATGGGATCTTCGACCGAACACTCCGCTTTCGGCATGACGAAGAATCCGCATGACACCAGCCGGGTGCCGGGCGGTTCATCGGGCGGTTCGGCAGCCGCTGTTGCGGGAGATACTGTTATTGCGGCACTCGGTTCTGACACGGGCGGCTCTATCCGCCAGCCGGCGGCGCTCACGGGGCTGGTCGGGTTGAAGCCGACCTACGGGGCCGTCTCGCGCTCAGGGCTTATCGCGATGGGCTCATCGCTCGATCAGATCGGCCCGCTCACGAAGACGGTCGAGGATGCGCGCATCGTATACGAAACGATCAAGGGGTCCGACCCGATGGACTCGACCACGATACCGGAAGATCTCTATCCGGCATGCGAAGTGCATCAGAAGCTTCGTATCGGCATCCCGCGCCACCTGCTTAACGAGAGCGTTACTGCGGAGGTGCAGAGCGCCTTCGATGAGACGCTTACGAAGCTTGAATCGGCTGGACACACACTGGTCGATATCGAGTTGCCGACCAGCTCGCATGCGCTCGCGGCATACTACGTCATAATGCCTGCCGAGGCCTCGACGAACCTTGCTCGACTCGATGGGATGCGATACGGACATGCGGCGCGCGGCGAGACACTGCTCGCTGATTATCTCCAGTCGCGGACAGAAGGGTTTGGCGAAGAGACGCGGCGCCGGATACTGCTCGGCACCTTCGTGCTCTCATCGGGATATATCGATGCCTATTATCGCAAGGCAGATGCCTCACGCGCGGTCTTACGGCGAGAATACGCGCAAGCCTTCGCACAGGTCGATGTCATCGCGTTCCCGACAACGCTCGCACCGGCGTTCAAATTTGGCGAGAAGAGCGACCCGATCTCGATGTATCTCGAAGACATCTTTACCGTGACGGCGAACTTGACCGGCATGCCCGCGATCTCAGTCCCGATGGGGGCAGTGGAACGTCCCTCGACTTCGCTCGGGACAGGAGAAACGAAACAGCTTCCGATCGGCTTCCATATCACTGCGCCGCATCAGGCAGAGAATGTTCTCTTTGCCGCCGCGGCAGAGGTGGAGAAGGTGCACAGCAGCTGATTTCTCGTTTATACTGGTAGATAATGAATGCGACTCAGGCCAACGTCGAATACTGGTTCCGTCTCCTCTATGAATGCATTCACGGTTCCTGCTACGGCTCCATGGCGGGAATCTCCTCTCTCGCCGCGCATCTCTGGGTATGGATTGTCGGCATCGGATATATTCTCGCGGTAGCAGGACTGGTCGTTATTATCTACACCACGGTCATGCTCTTTGAGCTCCGCAAGCGCGAGCACGAGTTCTACACCACGCTCATCGATGTGCCGGAAACTACAGGAGGGAGTAATGCGCGATGGCAGCACATCGAAGAATTGGCAGGTTCAGAGTCGGCGAGTGAGTGGCGCGAGGCGATCATCGAGGCGGATATCATGCTGGACGAATTGCTCACGAAGCGCGGCTATACGGGCGCCGGTGTCAGCGAGAAGCTGAAGAATGTCGACAAAGCCGATTTCGCTTCATTGCAAGATGCATGGGAAGCGCACAAGGTGCGCAATCAGGTCGCGCACGAAGGTTCTGCATTCGAACTCTCCGCGACATTCGCGAAGCGCGTCATTGGCCGCTACGAAGCCGTCTTCCGCGAGTTCAAGGTGATCTAGTTGCGACATAGGTCAAAATTAGATATGCTCTTTGTATAGCGGGGTAGAGGAGAGGTACCTCGGGAGGCTCATAACCTCCAGACGCCGGTTCGATTCCGGCCCCCGCAACAAGCAAACAGAAAGGCCCGCCAGCGCGCGGGTCTTTCTGTTTGCTCTGCGAAGAGACGGAATCGAATCGCGGGCCGCAGGCGCCGAAGAGGCGCCGTAGGTTTCGAGCCGAGCACGGCGAGAGGCGATTCCGGCCCCCGCAACAAGGTAGTGCGGCCTGCAGTGCAGACCGCCCGGCATCGAAAGTGCCGAAATTCAGTTCAAGACCGAGAGGGTTTCCGCGCGTAAAAGCGCGTGTATGCATAGAGGCACACAGCATTTTCAACATATTGCTACTGCGGTTATCCTTATTACTCCAAGTTAGAATCTAACATTTATGGTACACTCAAAAAGTGTGTGGGCAGCCATTATACTATGCACGAACGAACACTCTTTAATACGTTGTCAGAAAATTCTTTTGTAAAAAAGCCAGTAACTATTTTGCTGGCTTTTTCGTTCATCTTCTCTCCAATCGCACCTGTCTTTGCTCAGGAAGTTTCGATTTCTCCTGTTGCTGCGGTAACGACAGATCCTATAACTTCACAGACGTCGATTGCCTCTTCTCCATTGGAGGTGCAATCTCTTCCACAAGGTTTGAGCTTGGAAAGAAGAGGACAAGATGCGGGACACTATGAAATTGTCCCTGTTACACCATTCGATCCGAATTTCGAAGCATTGCTTAAACAAATTACTACAAACCCATATTAAATATATGCAGGAAAAAACAGAAAGAAAAAGACATAACATCGGGTATTCGATTAAGATAAATCAGGAATTTAAAGAATTCTTTCTTAAGATTAAGAAAGTGGATCTCCCTATCGAGAATGTCTTGTATGAAGATGAAATATGGGATGGGCCTCTTACAGGCATTTGCTTATGGAGTGGAGAAAAGTATTATTTCTCTAATATCGCAGAGTTCGACATTTCAGAAAACCCAAGGAAGTATTTCTTAATTCGTCTTACGGAGCAACAACTTGAAAACGATGAGGCTCTGCATAACGATTTTATTAAATATATTGAAAGTAAACCTCGTGTTCAATACGGCAATGTTATTGAAAGAGAAGGAGCAGAGTGGGATAAATATTTTGAAGCCTGTGAGAAATATCCAGATCAGATAATCCATAAAGACCAAATAGTTGCTTGGTTTGAATGGTAATTGTCGCGATTAAAAATGATATCATCAAACAATGAGTAACGAGTGCAAGGTATCATATTCAATCTCCACCCACGGCGCTCAAGACCTCACCTACACCTACGACCCCACCGGCAACATCACGCTCCTCTCAGACGCCTCGAACAACTCCGCCCCCAAGGTAGTCGCCTTCACCTACGACCAATACAACCGCCTCACCTCTGCCTCCACCACCCCAGCCTCCCCAGTCCTCTTTAGAGAAGCCTATACCTATAACGCCATCGGCAACCTCATCACGAAGACCGGCGTCGGCACCTCCACCTATGCCTCCACCAACTACGCCAACCCCCACGCCCCCACCACCGTTGGCTCCCTCGCCCTCACATACGACAACAACGGCTCCCTCACCTCCTTCGCCTCCACCACCTACGCATACGACTACCTCTCCCGCCTCACCTCCGTCTCCACCCCGGGCACCGCCACCTCCTCATACACCTATGATTCTTCTGGCGCTCGAGTGAGCCAGACCATCCTCTCTACCACCACCCTCTATCCATCCAAGTTCTACTCCATCACCTCCACCACCAATGGCGCCACCACCACCGCAACCTCCACAGACTACCTCTACCAAGGAGACACCCTCCTCGCCACGATCGACCAGCTCTTCATCAATGGCACTGCCACCGGCACTCCCACCACCCGCTACATCCACCCTGATCACCTCGGCTCCACAAACCTGGTGACCGACGTGAACGCCAACATCGTCCAAGCCCTCGACTACTTCCCCTATGGCGCAACCCGCATCGCCTCCTCAACCCCCGGCACCGACTCAAAGCGCAAATACATCAGTCAGTTCACCGACTCAACCAACCTCTCCTACCTCAATGCCCGCTATTAGGGAAGGAAGGTGCCCAGAAAACCTTGTAACTCCCTATGGGGGTCAGTACAGTATCGTCTCGGGCAACAAGCAAACAGAAAGGCCCGCCAGCGCGCGGGTCTTTCTGTTTGCTCTGCGAAGAGACGGAATCGAATCGCGGGCCGCAGGCGCCGAAGAGGCGCCGTAGGTTTCGAGCCGAGCACGGCGAGAGGCGATTCCGGCCCCC
>JAHFMM010000002.1:0-21076 GCA_023264495.1 bacterium
CTTTCTCTCGTTTGAAGCGCGCCAACTCGGAAAACTGCTCGCCATTCTTGCCTCGGGAGAAGGAGATCCCGTTCGCAAAGCAGAATTCATCTACACTGATTATTCTCGCATGAAGAACAATGGCGAGATTGCTAAGGAGCTTGATGCGATTCGAGAACATCTGGTTGAAAAGACTGCTGAATTTGAGAAAAGCAAAGCGGCTGTTCAAGATAAAATGGCGGCCTATGCAGTATGGATCACGACGCTTGATCCTGAAATGAGAAAAGTTGCCGAGTATATGCAGCTTGTGATGCACTTCAGAGACCTTCGGAAGGATCCGATTGCACAAGTATTAGCGATTGACTCTGAAGTCGCTACGGAAATGTTCAGGCGAGCCGACATCGATCCACAGTACATCTCATTCGTCTTGCTCTATGAATACATGAAGGGTGTCGAATATCTAAAGAGCATCAAAGCAGACATCGTGACGCGCGCTAGCGGGTGTATCTATATTGCGAACCCCGACCTTACTTATGATATCGAGCATTGTGATTTTGAAATGGCCGTAGCCGAATTTGAAGGTTGGGTAAAGCACGAACATGACTCTGACGAGCTCAAAGGGCAGATCGCGTGTCGTGGCACGGTGCGCGGCACGGTGCGCGTCGTGTCTGACCCTCATGACGACAAAGGATTCCAAGATGGTGATATTCTCGTCACCAGCATGACCCGCCCAGAGTTCGTTCCCATCATGAAGCGAGCAGGCGCGGTCGTGACAAATGAAGGCGGTATTACCTGCCACGCCGCTATCGTCTCGCGCGAGCTCAAGATCCCCTGCATCATCGGCACCAAGATTGCTACGCAAGTCCTCCATGATGGCGACTTGGTCGAGGTGGATGCTGATAATGGTGTGGTGCGGATACTCGAGAAGGGAAGTGGGGTGGAGAAATAACGAGGCGCCACCAAGAGTCAGATATTCTTGACTCTTTAGTGGCGCCTGAAGCACCGCTCTCTTACTCGATGAAAAGGACATTTCCGCGACCATCGATCTGCAAGCCTCGAAATTCTGAGAAATCGCATCTTGTGATCTTCTCGATCTCCTGGCTCGTTACCGAATACCTCCACACTTTCTGTAAAAGGGATTCGGCAACTATCGGCAGCAATACCTTGTGCCCAGCAACAAGCACCTCATATTGTCTTGAAGGAAGAATATCCTCAGCTGCTTCGTCGATATGGCGTTTTATCGCGGCTGCCGCCTCATTTCCATATTGTCGCAACAGTGCGGTCATAGTATCGCTGCTATCGAAATTCATCGGCCGATACAGTTCGCAAACCGAGATGACATCCTGGCTGTTTACGATCCCGCCAACAATCGCCGCAGTGCGAATTGCTCGTGCTGCCGGCGAACTCAAGATTAGATCGAATTCCGGTTTCTTGAGAGCCTCTCTTAACAAAACGGCTTTTTCTTCACCCTGCATCGTAAGGTAACGGTCGAGATCGTTTTTACCGTAACCATTCGCTTCAGTGCGAAATACGAATGTTATTTGTAGCCCCATTTCGTCCCCCTTGTTTGTCAATTCTGCAGTATGGTGTTCCATACGCAGGGAAGTCTATCCAAAAGGAGAGTAGCACGCTCTCGAAATATTGTATACTGAAGGCATGTTTAAGCTCATATTCTGGATATTCGTCCTAATCTTGGCTTTGTCGTTCTTCGGCATCTCGCTCCAAGCGATTATCACATCTCCCGCTGGTCAGGCGAATTTCGGCTACATATTCAACCTTCTTGGACAGTTCTGGAACTGGCTCGTATCACTCGTAAACTAATACAGGGAAGAGTGATGGTCAGAAGTATATAGAGTGCGCACAATATATCTTTTGCGAACATCAGTTCGAGGGTGTTGTGGGTATGTCTCATGATCTAACACGTGACATGCGCGAGTATGTATTCATACGCTTCGTCTACAGAGTCGACAATCGTGTATAATCCCACATCTTCTTTATCGATATTCCCATACGTCTCGAATAATACCTTCTCGATAAAGTCGCGAAGCGGTTCCCAATAACTCTTCCCGAAGAGGACAATCGGCACCTGACGAATCTTTTTCGTCTGGACAAGCGTGATGATCTCGAAGAATTCATCAAGAGTGCCGAATCCTCCCGGGAAGTAGACATAGACTTCAGATGCGAAGGTGAGCATCACCTTGCGCACGAAGAAGTGGTCGAAGACGAACTTATCGGTGAGATACTGGTTATACTTCTGAGCGTTCGGAAGATTGATGTTGAGCCCGACCGAGGCGCCGCCCGCTTCAAAGGCGCCTTTATTGGCGGCCTGCATGATCCCTGCACTGCCGCCCGTAATGACCGCAAAGCCCTTCTCGGCAAGACGATGTGCGAGCTCGGTTGCGGCATGATAATAAGGACTCTCCGGAGAGGTGCGCGCGCTGCCGAAGAAGCTGGCGGCAAGCCCGTACCGGCGGATGATATCGAAGCCTTCGATAAATTCCGACATGATCTTGAATATGCGCCACGACTCAACCTTTGTCGGCTTGCAGACCAGCGGCGGTCGATCCTCAGGTATCGTGCGCTGCCCTTCATGTACGGCATGGGCAAGCCGTTCGGATACGGGAAGATCATCGTGATTCATAATAACTATTGTAACAGACCTCAGAGCCCATTGCAGTTGGCGGCAGGAGTATAACCAGCTTGTTGCGCAGTATCGGGCGATGTGAACCATATTTTATTTTCTTCTGAAATCTTGGCCGCGCCAGCACACCATGGGAGATAATATTTCGTCCCTGTTTTTGAGGCGACCAGATGCCCTGCTGATGATTCATCGTGCGCGATAGGCATATACGGTCCGGTGGCGGCACTCCCCTGCCCCGTATCAATTCCTGCCTGATACCCCAATCCGAAGCTTGCTACTGACGCAAGGATGACCACCAAGAGAATCAGGGCATCCTTGGGTACTTTGGCGAGCTGGCTTTTGCATTTCTCACGCAGTTCTGCTATAGTCATTAAGTAAAACTATACCACTATGGCATCAACAAAAGCTGGCGGTTCAGCCAAAAACCTTACTGATTCAAATGCGCAATATCTCGGCGTGAAGCTCTCTGACGGCGCAAAAGCGAAGCCGGGCGCGATCATTATCCGACAGCGCGGTACCAAAGTTGAGGCTGGCAAGAATGTTCGTGTCGGCAAGGATCATACCCTCTTTGCAATTGCGTCAGGTACCGTCTCTTTTCGTACACGCCGCAAGACAAGCTTCACCGGTCACTCGATGACCAAGAAGGTTGTTGACGTTATCACCGCGTAGAGAAAACCGGCAGGTTTGATATCCCACCTGCCGGTTTCTATTTTTCTATTGCTTATTCAGCCTCGACAATAATTGAGAACTCACCGAAGGTATCGGCGGTCGCAACCGGGATGGTAAACGTGCCAATCTCCTTAATCGGCTTCTCGAGTTTAATCGCGCTCTCAGGGAGGTCGATGCCTGCTTGTTCTTTTGCGGCTTGAGCTATTTCTGCTATCCCAACCGCATCGTAGAGATGCCCCTTCTCATTCGCCTTCATCTTGATGACAATGCGTGCCGTAGCGAGTGCCGCAATATTTTCATTGAGCAATACCGCATCGAGCTCGCCACGCGTGATGAACTGTTTTCGGCGGCGTTCGGCGTCACGCGCTGCTGCCGGAGTCGCCATGACCGCGAATCCTTGCGGGATGAGAAAGTTGAGCGCATGCCCATCTGCAGTCGTTATCTCGTCAAACATCCGTCCCATACCTCGCACATCTTTAATCAGGATTACTTTCATATACTTCCATCCTACTGCAAAGCGAGCCGAATCGCAAGGAATGGACTATTTGCCGGTCGTGAGGAAGGTGATGGCACGGGACATCTGCGAGTCATTCTCGCCTTTAGCCGCAGCCTTTTTGTATGCAACGGTTATGTCCGGTGTAATGCCGTTGCCCATGATCCAGTGCCCGGCCGGAGTGATCCATCGAGCGATGGTAATCTTGAGCGAACCTCCATCGAGGCTGATGAGTGACTGCACAGAACCTTTGCCGAAAGACTGTTCTCCGAGAAGCGTCGCAACATGATTGTCTTGAAGCGCTCCGGCAAGAATCTCGGACGCAGAGGCCGAGCCGCCATCGATGAGCACCGCAATCTTTGTTCCCTGCGGAATATCTTGATACCCGAGACTGGTGTGTATATTATTTGATTCTTTCCCGCCGAAATCTTCGGTTACGATCTTTGTCCCGCGCGGGAGGAAATGGCTTGCGATATCAACCGCCGCATCAAGATACCCACCAGGATTGTTACGAAGATCGATGATGAGTTGACGCGACTCTGATGCCTTAAACCGCTCGAGCGCCTGATTGAAGAGCTGGCCCGAGTTCGCGGTAAATTCATAGAGAGCGATATGGTACACGCCGTTTGCCGTATCTATACCGTCTTCCGTTTCAGGGACTTGGATAGTGTCGCGCGTAATCTGTATATCAATCGGTTTGTTGTTGCGCATAATTGTGAGACTGACGGTCGTTCCGATCGGGCCGCGTATCTCGCTTACCGCTTTATCGACTGACAAACCGTCGGTCGACTTGCCATCGATAGCGACAATCTGATCTCCTGCGGTAATACCGGCCAGTGCAGCCGGGGTTCCCTTCAGCGGCGCAATGACGGTCAAGACAGAATCCTTTATTCCGATCTCCATACCCACGCCCCCAAATGATCCGGATATATCATCTGAGAACATCTTCGCTTCTTTCGGAGGGAAGAAGACGGTATACGGATCGCCATACGAATTCGCCAGCCCGCTGATTGCGCCATAGATGCGTTCCTTGAGAGACGGGAGTGTCGATGAGGCATGTGTGGCGACATACTGCGCATCAAGCGCGTTCCACGCCTTCCAGAAATCGGTGAGGTCAACGCTCTGGTTCGGTGTCGCATCAAGCCCGTCGCCAATGAACGGAATATGATTGATAACCGCCGGTGTCGAGCCGCTTGCTCCTATCGAGATTCCTGCGACAAATGCCACGGCCGCAACCAGGGTGAAAGAGGCGCCGCGTATAACCTGCCGGTACATCGCAGAAAAGTCCATATTGCACCAGTGTACCACGACCGATGCGGAACAGCGTGTGGTATCATACGCTACATGATATTCAGATACACGTATCATGGCGGAGCGTGGATAGACCTCGAGAACCCGACCGAGGACGAGGTGCGTCTCATCGTGAAAGAATTCTTAATCGACGAACGGCTTGAATCAGAACTCCTCTCCCCTACCCCGACATCTGTCGTCGCAGGCGGCGCGCATGCCATCTTCTTGGTCATGCACTTCCCCGCGCACGGAGTCGGCGATGGGGAAACGAAGGACCAGGAAGTTGACTTCGTTGTCGGCCACAATTTCATCGTCACCGTGCATTACGAAGTCATCGAATCATTCCATCATCTGCAGAAATTGCTCGAGACGCGGCAGATTGTGTCGAAACATGACATCATCGAGACCGATGTTCTGCTCGAAGTCATCTGTATGCATTTGTACACGTCCGTGCGCGACCATGTCGAGCACGTCGTCGATCGCCTCACTCGCATCGAACGGGACATGTTCAATGACCTTGAAGGCGCGACAGTGCGCGCCATTTCGAACATCAACCGCGAATTCCTGCATATCGATGCCGCTCTTATGAACCAGGAAGAGCCTCTCGCCCGCTTCCTTAAGATACTGACGGAACGAAAGCTCTTCGGCATATCGTTTGTCGAACGCGCTGAGCGCATCCAGGCAGAACGATCGCAAGTCGCGCGGCTCGCCATGACCCATCGCGCAGTCGCCGCCGAGCTTCGTCAGACAAACATGGCACTCCTCGAATCGCGACAAAATGAGATCATGAAAACTCTGACCACCATCAATGTGATCGTTCTCCCGCTTGAGCTCATTGCTTTCGTATTCGGCATGCATGCTTTGGGCACTCCGCTTGAGAACGACCCCAATGCGTTCTGGATCATTATCGCGCTTATGTTTGGGACCATGGGCCTGATGACCCTCGTCTTCGTGCGCAAGCATTGGCTCTCGTAGCGATATACCCCTATGAAATGGATCCAGCGCCTTTTCAATCGTACGCATGCGGCCACGAAGGGCCGGATTGTCCCGATCTTCTTCACCAACACGCTCACCCGATCGAAGGAGCTCTTCATGCCGAAGCGGCCGGGATTAGTAACGATGTATTCCTGCGGCCCGACCGTCTACAACCGTGCGCATATCGGGAACCTGCGCGCCTACGTCTTTGCCGATACCATCGCGCGCGTTCTCATCAAGGCTGGCTATCGCGTCCGCCGAGTTATTAATATTACCGATGTCGGCCATCTCGTTGGCGATAATGATGAGGGCGAAGACAAAATGGCGGTCGGTGCGGCGCGCGAGAAAACGACTCCCGAAGCAATCGCCGATCTCTACACCAAACTATTTATTGACGACCTTTCCGAGCTCAATATCGACACCGCTGATATCCAGTTCCCGCGCGCGACCTCCTACATCAACGAGCAGATTGCTCTCGCAAAGACGCTTGAAGAAAAAGGATTCGCCTATCGAATCAAAAACGGGCTCGCATTCGATACGTCTCGATTCCCCGGATACGGCAAACTCGGGAATCTCGACCTATCGGTGCAGCGAGTCGGCGCGCGCGTTGAGGCTGACGCCGAGAAACGCCATCCAGCAGACTTCTGGCTCTGGCGTACTGCTAAGCCGCACGATCTGCAGCAGTGGGACAGTCCGTGGGGGCGCGGGAATCCCGGCTGGCATATCGAATGTTCGGCAATGAGCCGCACCCTTCTCGGACCAGAGATCGACATTCATACCGGCGGCGAAGACCATATCGCCGTCCATCACAATAACGAGATCGCTCAATCCGAAGCGGCGCACGGCCGGTCATTTGTCCGTTATTGGATGCACAATGCCTTCCTCACCATGAACGGCGAACGCGCATCAAAGTCGCTCGGCAACGTGGTGTATCTCTCCGATATCACCGCAAAAGGGTTCAACCCGATCGCTCTTCGCTACTTCTTCCTCCAGGCGCATTACCGCACGCCGATCTCCTTCTCGTGGGATTCGCTTGGCGGAGCGGCGAATGCGCTTGAACGGCTCTGGAGAATCTCCATGCATATTGCCGAAGAATCAGCACGAGTAAGTGAACCGTCTGAGATGCGCGATCATTTCATCATCGCGCTCTGCGATGATCTCAATACCTCACAAGCGCTCAGCATCCTCTGGGAATCTCTACGGAGCGAGGACTATTCTCCTGAAGAGAAATGGGGCCTTATCGAGGACGCTGATGCTCTCCTCGGCCTCTCGCTCGTACACCCTCCCGTCGAGGATGTAGCCGCTGCCACTCTTCCAGAAGATGTCCAGTCTCTTCTTGCAAGGCGCGAAGAAGCGCGCTCCCGCAAGGATTTTGACGAGGCTGATCAGCTCCGCACCCTTATTGAAAAGAGTGGATATCGTGTGGATGACGGGCCGGATGGCGCAGTGTTGACTCGGACGACTCTTTGATACAATAGAGGGATGTCTGTTGACCGCATCCCTCCGCAATCCCTCGAGTCAGAACGCGCTCTTCTGGGCGCACTCCTCTTGAAGCCGGACGCTATTCACGACGTTTCAGACCTTATTCGTCCTGATTCGTTCTATGCCGAGAAGCATCGGATCATATTTACCGCCATGCGTGAACTCTCTGAGCGCGGCGACCCGATCGATCTCCTCTCGCTCTCACAGCGGCTCCAAGACCAGGGGATTCTTGAGCAAGCGGGAGGAAGAAGTTATTTGGCGGAGCTTGCCGGGTCAGCGCCGGCACCGGGCAATTTCTCGCACTATGCCGAGCTTGTCTCCCGCAAATACCTTATGCGCTCCCTTATCGATGCCGCGTACTCCATCACTGAATCTGCCTATGATGAAGCGCGCGACACGCTTGAAGTGCTTGATGAGGCCGAAAAGAATATCTATGCCATCGGAAATGCCTCGGCCGCACACAAGTTCACTGCCATCGGCGACAAGATTCATGAAGCATGGGACCGCATCGAGGCTCTGTCGAAGAAAGAAGATGGTATTCGCGGCGTACCTTCCGGCTTCCACGCGCTCGATACGCTTCTCTCCGGCTTTCATCCCTCAGACCTTGTAATCCTCGCAGCACGCCCTTCGATGGGTAAGACCTCGCTCGCGCTCGATATCGCTCGGAATGCGGCGGTGCGGCACAATGTCCCGGTCGGCATCTTCTCGCTCGAGATGAGCTCAGAACAGCTCATCGACCGCATGCTCGCCGCCGAATCATTCGTCAACTCCTGGAAGCTGCGTACCGGCCAGGTGCGCGACGAAGAAGACTTCAACCGTATTCGCGATGCACTTGAATCGCTCTCGAAGGCGCCCATTTATATTGATGACAAGCCGGGCAACAATATTCTCGGCATGCGCGCGGTCGCACGCCGCTTGAAGCGCGAACGCGGCATCGGGCTCATCGTCGTCGATTACCTCCAGCTTATGGCACCCACCAGCACTAAAGCCTCGGATAATCTCGTCCAGCAAGTAACCGAGATTTCGCGCTCGCTCAAGTCGCTCGCGCGCGAGCTCGAGGTACCCGTCATCGCCCTCTCGCAACTCTCGCGCGCTGTCGAACAGCGTGGCGGCAAGCCTCGCCTCTCTGACTTGCGCGACTCCGGCTCAATCGAACAGGACGCCGATGTGGTGATGTTCATCCATCGCGATGACAAGCGAAACCCCGAGAGCGACCGCCCGAACATCGCTGAGATTCTCATCGAGAAGCATCGCAACGGCCCGACCGGGTCAGTCGAGCTCTACTTCGACGAGAAGCGCGCAAGCTTCCAGCCGATCGACACTGCCGGCTACGGCGACCTCGCCGGCGAATTCTAATGGACCACATCGATGAGCTCGCACGCGCCTTCGGCCACTTCCCCGGTATCGGGCCACGGCAGGGCAAGCGCTTCGTGTATCATCTCCTTGCGGCCTCTATAGGCGACCGAGCGAAGCTTGCTGAGCTTATCAAAGAGCTCGATGCGCGCGTACACCAGTGTCCCGAGTGCCTGCATTTCTATACCACGAGCGCAAAAGGAATCTGTAAATATTGTTCTGACACGACGCGCGACGACACACTCTTGATGCTTCTTGAGAAGGACCAAGACCTCGTCGCGATTGAACGCGCTGGCACTTATCGCGGCCGATATTTCATCCTCGGGGGCGTACTCACCCTCTCGGGTAAGGGTGTCATTCGTGATAAAGAATTATTGAAAACGATTGAGCAGCGCCTATCAAAAGGCCTTAAAGAGGTCGTGCTCGCGCTCGGAGCAACGAGCGAGGGCGAGCACACGGCCGATCATGTGCGGCGGCTCCTCGCCTCCCATCGCGACCAGATAAAGCTCTCGACGCTCGGGCGCGGCCTCGCGACTGGCAGTGAACTCGAATACTCAGACGCTGAGACTCTTCGCGCAGCACTCTCAAATCGCAGAGAAACTTAGCGGTCCGACCCCTAAGTGACTATTCGAGAAATATCTTGTCGAGATCTTTCAGATCTTGCTTCCGCTCTCTCATCGTCTCGAGAGACGAGAGTGCAAACTCCTCATACTCGCAAATATTCTTGAACTGTTCGAGAACGATTCTCTTCTCGCAGATTCCGCCCGCACACACGTTCGTATATTCTCGCCAACTCGACTTGCTCTGCACCAACTTAGCGGTCCGACCGCTAAGTTGGTGCACTTTGTCGTTCAAATTCACATAGGCACTCACGTGAAGCAAATATTCATTCGAATCGATATGCGCTGCTTTGAACTTTCCCTGGAATAAAGATCCGTTTCTTCCATTCTTATGGTTAAAGAAGCAGGTGTATCCCCCGCTCAATCGCTTCATAAATTCACTAATGCCTCCGTCTACCAACTGCTCTAGGATCAGATGAAAATGATTCGGGTTCAGACAGTACGCGATGATGTTGACAAGCTTCTCTTCGGACTTAGGGGTCGGACCGCTAAGTTTGCGGAATGTGTTCTGATACAAGCTTCCCACAGGGGTGACTGTATTGAATTCGACTATGCTTTGGAAGAATCTCTGCATATCTCCATTATCCGCAAAAACGATCCTTTTATCGACGCCTTGATTGTAGATATGGAAAAACTCTCCATTCGCAAAAGCTTGTTTCCTTGCCATCGCTCATATCTTAACATCTTTTACTTAGGGGTCGGACCGCTAAGTTAACACATGTGAGAGGATTAGCGGCCTTGGACGAACGTGAGCGCAATGCCTTTGTTCGAGGCGCGGCCAGTACGGCCGATGCGGTGCACATAATCCTCATACGTCGATGGTAAGTCATAGTTGATGACGTGCGAGACGGCAGGTATATCGAGCCCGCGCGCGGCTACATCGGTAGCGACGAGCACGCTCACCTTCCCTGCTTTGAAGGCGTCGAGAGCACGCATGCGCGCCGGATGCGTCTTGTTGCCATGAATGCTCTCCGCATGGATATGGAGACGCGAGAGCGCCTTTGCAAGCTTCTCGACACCATACTTAGTGCGGCCGAAGACAAGCACGCGAGTGAAGTCGCGCTCCTTCAAGAGCTCGACCAGTACGTCAAACTTGTCCTTGCCGCGCGGGATCCGCACGACATCCTGATCGATATTCTTTGACGTGTCGCGTGTCTTCACCGAGATGACGACCGGACTCTCCAAGAAGTCGCCAATGAGGCGCTCAATCTCCTTGCTCATAGTGGCTGAGAAGAAGAGCGTATGGCGCTCTTTGCGCATCTTGCTCAAGATAAGACGCATGTCGTCGATAAAGCCCATGTCGAGCATGCGGTCTGCCTCGTCGAGCACGACCGTGCCGAAGCCGGAGAGATCAAGCGCCTTGCGCTCCATGAGGTCCTTCAGGCGCCCGGGCGTGCCGATAACAAATGCAGGATTATGCTTCAGGTCTCTGATCTGCGGAGTGATGTTTGCCCCACCGACCGCCACCATGCCGCGGAAGCCGAGTCCTTTGGCAAAACCCGCAAGCTCTTTCTCGATCTGCACCGCAAGTTCGCGGGTCGGCGCCATGATAAGGATCCGCTCCCCTTTCTGCTTCATCACCTTGTCGATGAGAGGGATAAGGAATGCCGCTGTCTTGCCAGTCCCGGTCTCGGCGAGCCCAACGACATCTTGTCCGAGGAGTACGTGCGGAATCGCCTTGTCCTGAATCGGAGTCGGAGAAATATAACCGCGCGCGGCAATGTTCTTCTTCAAATGCAGATTCACGTCAAAATCGGCGAAGGTGTGCTCGGCAACAAAGACCGGCTCTTCAGTCGTTACGACTGCCTTGCTCATAAACTTTGAAATCTCCGCCTCAGTCTCACCGAATGAGCCGAAGCCGCCACGGCGTACTGATGGACGCCCGCCACCATAACCCCCTCTGTTACCGCCACGACTCCCGCCATAACTCGACGAGCTGCTCCGACGAGGGCCGCCGAAGCTTGCCGAACGCCCGCTCTCTCGTGAGGTACGACTAAAACGCCCGCTGGGCGAGCCTCCCTTGGATCCTGAGGATCCCCCTGTCTGATGTTGCCATCTTCCTATTTGCATAACAAAAATATAGCTTATTACTAAAGCCTGATAACTTCTTGAGATCTGCTCTCGTATGTGAGGAGTGGGAGTCGATCTATGCGATCGAGTCGATCTTAACCTTCACGACCGGCTGGCGGTGGCCATTGCGCTTGTAGTAGCGGCTCTTCGGCTTGTACTTCACCACCTCGATCTTCGGAGCTCGTCCGACGAGAACAACGGTGCCCTTGACCTCTGCACCCTTAATGACGGGCGCACCGATGGTCGTGTCCGAGCCGTTGTCGACGAGGAGCACCTCGTTGAAGACAACTGTGTCGCCTTTTTTCAATTCACCCGGGAGCTTCTCTATCGCAATAGTGTCGTCCTTGGAGACGACATACTGCTTCCCGCCAGTCTTGATTACGGCCACTTCCATAGTCTTCCTAATGTAGCACGTCTGGCTCTAAAGGGCAAGTTACTCCTCGCTCCCCTCTAAAACCGGCTTCTCAAGGGCCATAAGATCGATACCCGCTTTATCGCCAGTGATTCGATATACGTCCTTATCGATCTTCGCGAGCTCCTTGTGCCCTGCGTTGTAATGCGACACTACCGTCCCAAGCGCATTACCGAGTTTGAGATAGAACGCATTTGTCGTCTCGATATGTTTGACTAATTCGCCTACGCGTTGCTGGATTTCGACCGCCTTTTTCTCGATCTGCATCGCTTTGAGCCCCTGCATCACCGTCTGGAGATAGGCGAGAAACGAGGTCGGCGAGACGATAATGACCTTCCACTTCCCTGCCGCCCGCTGGATAAGATTCTCTTCTTCGCCTGCGCCGACCTGATTGGTAAGGAGATCATAATAGATGCCTTCAGAAGGGATAAACATAAAAGCGAAGTCCATCGTGCCTTCCTCGGGGCGGATATATTTCGCCGTCTCTTGGATACGGAGTTTCAAGTCATTCACAAACGCCTTCTCAAGCGCAGGTTTCTCCGCATCAGGCGCATGGATGAGACGGTTATAGTTGTCGAGTGAGAATTTCGAGTCTATCGGGACGATCTTGTCGTTCACGAAGACAGCCGCATCGACAATCTCGCCGTTCTTGAAGGGGTACTGCATCTGGTACATGCCGGGCGGGAGGACGTTCTTCAAGACGGTCTCGAGATAATACTCGCCGAGGATGCCGCGCTGCTTCGGATTCTTGAGGATGTCCTGGAGGCCCTTGAGCTGCTCGGCGAAGCCCTGGGTCTGCCGCCCAATCTCCTTCACACTCGTTACTTCCTGCGTAATCTCTTTGAGAAGCCGGTGCGACTCAGACACCTGCTGATGTGCGTGCTCCTGCATCGTTCGCGACGATTCGCTCACCCGCGCCTCAAGCGTGCGTTCGAGATTCTGGAGCTGCTGCTGGAGGAGGAGTATCCCGCCCCCTTCTTGCGGAACATCGTTCTGCCGGCGCATAAAGAAATAAAGCCCAATACCCTGGGTGATGACGATGACGATGACGAGAATAAGTATGGCGGTGAGACTCATGGGTATAGTATACTCTCTCATATGCCTATTCACGAGACTCTGAAGAAGTCGATTCCCGATGCGATGCGCGCCCACGATGAAGTGCGCCTCCGGACGCTCCGATCGCTCGTTACTCTGATGACCAACGAGGTCGTCGCCAAGAAGCGCAAGCCGGATGAGTTCCTCACCGATGACGAAGCACTCGCAGTCTTGAAGCGAGCGGCCAATCAACGCAAGGATTCTATCGAGCAGTTTGAGAAGGCTTCTCGCCTCGATCTCGTAGAGCCGGAGAAGGCCGAGCTCGCTCTCATCGAGACCTATCTCCCTGCCCTCATGAGCCGTGACGAAATCGAGGTGGTGGTGCGGGCGAAGATGGCAGAACTCAGTGTCTCAAGCAAAACTGAAGCGGGGAAATTCACCGGCATCATCATGAAAGAGTTGAAGGGCAAGGCCGATGGTGTCACCGTGAAAATGGTTGTAGACAACCTGCTCTCGTAACAATATGGGAACCGAATCTCGACCGCCATTCAAATTAGGAGAGCTTAGTTCTGCTGATAAGGAGCGGGCGATGCTCGATCTCGTACTCAAGATTGCCAATGGTAATGAGCACATGATACGCGCCGGCATCACCGAAGCTCTTCGTGGAACGAATGATCATGCCCGAAGAACATACCTCTGGAATATCCTGACGATGAAAGCTGTTGCAAATATCCGTCAGCGCAACGCACAAGCACCAAAGAGTGATTCGTGATGGTATAATCGAGTATACTGTATCCATGAATGAAACAACTCTTACTGGATTCATGGCAAGAGGGCCGAGAACGCATCTCCATCTTCTGTTGTGGAACAGCATCATCCTCTTCATCGTCTTGTTCAGTGCGCTCATCTCTCTCCCGATCCTCTTCATATTTTGGAAGTAATCGTTCTTGTCCACGTAGCGTATTCGTAATAAATCTGGTATAAAACTCAGAGCCGGCCTCATCGTCTAACGGCTAGGACAGATCCCTCTCACGGATCAAATCGGGGTTCGATTCCCCGTGAGGTCACAAGGTCAGAAAAGGTCGGGTTACTCCCCGACCTTTTCTGTATCTCGGTATCTCACGAGAGGAATCGAACCGCGGGCCGCGTGGCACGAAATGAGGACGGTTTTGGGTTAAAGAAACCGTTCTAGAATACCTCGTTCGCGAGAGGAACTTCTGACTGAGGGGTGAGGTATATTGTTTCGCCCTCCATATTCTTAACGCCAAGCACGAGAACTTCGGACTTCTCCGGCCCCATCTGTTTTGTGCCGAAGTTTAGGACAGCGACAATCTGCTTCCCGATCAACTCCTCTTTCGGATAATTGCGGTATGCACCACACGAAACTTTCATCCCGATCTCAGGGCCGAAGTTGATAGTGAGCCGATAGGTTGGCTTCTTAGTCTGGGCATCTTCGACATTCACAATCTTCCCGATGCGGATATCGAGTGCTTCAAAATTACTGAACAGCGCCATAGATTTCATAAGGGAATTATAGCAAGAAAAACATTTGTGCGCCGGGAAGGATTCGCCTCTCGCTCTGCTGAGCTCGAAACCTACGCTCCCTCTTCGAGAGCTGCGGCCCGCGGTTCGAATCCCCCAAGCGCGACAAGGTACAGAAAAAGCCGAGCGCAAGACTCGACTTTTTCTGACCTAGTGCGCCGGGAAGGATTCGAACCTTCGTAGGCCGAAGCCGACAGGTTTACAGCCTGTTGTAATTGACCACTCTACCACCGACGCTTATATGCTTCTTAATCACGCACTTTGATCAGTATAGCCGAAACGCAGGTTTATTTCAAAACGAGGATAAGGACGCCCTGCTTGCCCTTGCGTACGAGCGCATAGCCGCTTGAGAGATCGCCAGGATAGATGCGCTGATCGGGGTCGGTAATCGTCTGGCCCGAGAGCGTGACCCCCTTCCCTTCTATCAAGCGGCGCGCATCGCTCTTCGAGCTTGCGAGGCCGCCCGCAAAGAGCGCTTCAGCGAGCGAGGAGCCCCCATCGAGATCTTTCTTTGAAAATGTGATCAAGGGCGCTTCAGCGAGCGCGACCGTACGCGCTTCGCGCGAGATTTCGTTGAAGGGCGTGTCGCCGAAGAGCGCGTCAGAGGTTGCTGCCGCTTGAGCCGTTGCTGCGGGGCCGTGCACCATTTCGGTGACGAGGCGCGCAAGCGTCTCTTGCGCTTGGCGGTCTCCAGGCTTGCGATGATGGAGCTCCATCAGGATGCCGATCTCTACGAGCGGGAGAAGTGTATAGACCTTGAGGTAGTTCTCGACCTTGGTGTCTGGCAGGTTGATCCAGAATTGGTAGAACGCGAATGGCGAGGTCTTCTTCGGGTCGAGCCAGACCGCATTGCCCTCGCTCTTGCCGAATTTCTTGCCTGAAGCATCAGTGATGAGAGGCATGCTGAGCGCATACACTTGATGGCCGAGACGTTTGCGGATGAGATCGATCCCTGAGAGTGCATTTGTCCATTGATCGGTGCCGCTCACCTGGAGATCGACACCGTATTTCTCGTGCAAGGTGAGGTAGTCGAATGCCTGGAGGAGCGCATATGTGAACTCGGTATACGAAATGCTTTCGTCAGGCGTGTCGAGCCGCTTCTTGATAATCTCGCGCTTTACGAGGTCGTTGACGGTGAAATGCTTTCCCACCTCGCGGAGAAACGGGATCAGCTTCACACTCGTGAGCCAATCGGCATTGTCGACCATCCTGAACGAAGTCTTCCCGAGGAGTCGCTTCAACTGCTTCTTAAGAGCTTTCGTATTTGCCGCGACTGTCTTGGTGTCGAGCATAGGGCGCTCGCCTTTCTCTTTCGGGTCGCCGATCATCCCGGTGCCGCCGCCGACGAGGAAGACGAGCTTATGCCCCGCTTCGCCAAGGCGCCTCATGAGAACCACCCACGTCAAGTGGCCGACATGGAGCGAGTCGGCAGTCGGATCGGTCCCGATATAGGCGGTCCGTCTGGTGGCAAATATCTCCTCGGGTTTTGCCGAAGAGATCTCGATGAGCCCGCGTGCTTTTAATTCATCCGCAAGATCCATAGGGAAACTATATCACGATTATATCGGGTCTTCGTCTTCGGCAATAAACCCTCCCGCTTGGATCTCCCAGAGCTTCTTGTAGAGATTGCTCTCCTGCGAGAGGAGTTCTGTGTGCGTGCCAGAGAGAGCGATTCTGCCGTTTTCCATCACGATAATGCGGTCCATGTGCATGATGGTCGAGAGGCGGTGTGCAATAGCGATGACCGTCTTCCCCTGCATCAACTTCGCGAGCGCGTCTTGGATAAGCGACTCAGATTCTGAATCGAGACTCGAAGTGGCCTCATCGAGAACGAGGATGGGGGCATTCTTCAGGATCGCGCGTGCGATGGCGACCCGTTGGCGTTCGCCGCCCGAGAGCTTCACGCCACGTTCGCCGACCATCGTGTCGAAGCCATCCGAGTAGCGCTCGATGAATTCGAGACAATGCGCCTGCTTCGCCGCTTCGATGACCTCGTCGTCGGTCGCGTCAGCACGCCCGTAGCGGATGTTCTCCATAAGCGTGCGATGGAAGAGGGATTGTTCTTGCGGCACAAACGCTATTGCTTCGCGGACGCTCTCTTGAGTTGCGAGAGCTATATCCTGCCCATCTATGGTGATGGCGCCGCCAGAGACGTTGTAGAGACGGAGGAGAAGCTTGGTGATGGTCGACTTCCCCGCTCCCGAGGGGCCGACGAAGGCGACTTTCTCATGGGGAGCGATCGTGATGTCGCAATCCTCAAATACCGTTTGCCCATCGCGATATTCGAAACGCACATGATCGAAGACGATTTGTCCTTCGCGTACGGCGAGCGGTCTCGCGTCTGGCGCATCGACAATGTCGTTTGGGAGCTCGATGATATCGAGCATCTCGGTTGCGTCGGCAAAGACATCATACAGCTCGCGCATGTTGCGCCCGATACCCCAAATGCGATCCATGAGGATAGTGAGATAGGCCTGAATGAGAACAAAATCGCCGACCGTAGCCGTACCCTGTTGCCAGAAGTAGATGATCAAGACAAAAAAGATAAACTCGATAGCCATAACGAGAACGCCTTGAACGCCCGCGATATAATTATTCGACAACCAAGAATTCCTCGTTGCCGTATACCAGTGATCGACGACCTTGCCGAAGATGCTTCGCTCGCGATCAAGCGATGCGAACGTGGTAATTGTTGCGTGGTTTAAGACAGCGTCAGAGAGTGTACCAGTCGTTGCACTATCAGCCGCACTTCGTTCGATGCGAAGCGGCTGATAATACCGGACCATGGCATATTGGATGCCAATAAAGAGGAGTGTCCATGCGAGAAGGCCGAGACCGAGGAGTATACTCTTGAGCGAAAGAACAATTAAGATGCCGATAACAAAGAATATCGCGGGTAAAAAGTTGAAGATGATGTTGTCGAAAAATGATTCAAAGGCTCGAGTATAACGAGTTACTCGACGCGTGAGCGTACCGGTAAAGTTTGATATGAAGAATTCGTGCGAATGCGCAAGCAAGGTCGCAGCTGAAGTATTGAAGAGGTCGCGTATCACCTCTGCCTCAAGCTCGACCGTGAGATAGCTTGCTATCCGCCGTCCAGCCCAGCCAGAGAAATAGAGGAGCGCATAGATGCCAAGCGCCGTATAAATGGCAATCAAAACAGCTTCAGTCGGTGTGCCTTTGGAAAGGAGATCGACAACCTGTTTCAAGTAAAGCGGCTCGAGGACATTTTCTCCCTCGACGATGAGGGTGGCGATTACGGCGGCCGTAAAAAACCACGGATATTTGCTCGCTGCAGAAAGATACGCGCGCACGACGGACCATGCGCGAATGTCGTTATAATTTCTCGGTTCTGCCATACTTGCCATTACAGCATGCGAGAAGCACGCGAGCAATCAACGCGCGAGGAAGAATAGGCCGATAGCCGGAGCGATGAACCACCACCAGAAGTATTCTTTCGCGGCGAAGAGAAGGTTGACTGCGGGAGTAAAGGTGTAGACCGTGAGGACCGGGAAGACATGATACGCGAGCACGAGGAGAAAGGCTGCCCCGAGGAATGAGAGCGCGATAAGCCCGAATATGCCGATATAGAGGAAGTCAGAGACGACGACACGCTGCAAGATAATATAGAAAGCAAGTACGAGTGCGGCATAGAGCCCGACCTGTGCTCCAAGCGCAGTGAGCGCTGGCGCGGTCGGCAGAATCGAAACGAACGGGAACTCCTTATACAATGCGAAGCCGGCGTAGAGCGCAAGAAGGAGGCCGACGAGCTGGCCGCGTCCGACATACCACGCGAAGAGGAAAAAGACAGCAAATAAGACGAGGATGACGAGGAAGTCGCTCATACCGCTCCACACCGTGAGCGCGGTGTGTGTCGCGAGTGTATTTACCTGTGCGAGTCCTTCAGTAGCAGTCATATCACCGATTGTACACCCTAGAGCCCTTCGGATCGCAAGTCTTCAACAGATTTTTTTGCCTTGCTAGAGAGCTTATGCGGGAGCGCCATCTCGAGTCCGATGATGAGGTCGCCCCTCGACTCCGCTCGGGACAAGCCACCACGCGAACCTGTTGGGACGCCCTTGCCTGCAACACGCAAGAGCTCTTCAGCGCGCTTCATCGGCGGGATCTTTACTTCAAGTATCTTCCCTTCAAGGCTTTCGATTGAGACGGTGGTGCCAAGGAGTGCGTCAGTGAGCTTTATCGGGAGACGCATGACGAGATTTGTTCCCTCACGGCGGAATGTCATATGCGGCTTCACATGCATCTTCACATAGAGATCGCCGGCGATGCCGGTCTTCACCGCTTCGCCCTGGCTCGGCATACGGATCATCTCGCCATTGTCGATGCCAGCCGGGATTGTAATTCTCAATTCGACCTCAGTACGCTTCACGCCATGACCGCGACACTCGGTACACTTCTCCTTCGGTATCTTGCCGGTGCCATCGCAGACCGCGCAGGTACGCATGCTTGAGAATTGGCCAAGGATAGAGTTGCGCATCTCGTGGACACGCCCGCTGCCGTTACAGGTGGTGCAGGTGGTGATCTCGGTACCCGGTTTCCCGCCGCTCCCCTGACAGACGTTGCAGGCCGAGACGCGGTTGATGAGCACTGTGCGTTCGGTGCCGAATACGGCATCCTTGAAAGGCACTTCAAGATCAATCGAGATATCGCGCCCGCGTGGTGTGCGTGATTGCTGACGACCACCAAAGATGTCGCCAAAGATGTCGCCCATATCAAATTCGACTCCGCCTCCGAATCCTTGTTGGAATTGGGAGAAGTCGAAGCCGCCAAAGGGATTGCCTTGTGCGCCTTGCCCTGAGCCTGTCGAATGGGCGCCGGCAAAGGCCTGGCCGTAGGTATCATACTCGCGGCGCTTCTTTTCATCACTCAAGACGGCATAGGCCTCGGTGATTTCTTTAAACGTGTCATCAGAGCCACCCTTGTCGGGGTGGTGCTTGTGGGCGAGCTTGCGGAACGCCTTCTTGATATCGTCTTGGGTCGCCTTCTTATCGACCCCGAGCACGTTGTAATAGTCCTTTGCCATATGCCTCTACTATACGCCTTTACTTTTCTGTATGCAAAATAACCCGTTACCGCGAGGCGAGGCCTTGATATACTTTTAGGTACACTATGGCATATCGAAAACCAATAGCACTTGGCGAATGGTATCACTGCTATAATCGCGGTGTAGACAAACGAGCCACTTTCAAAGACGATGCCGATTATGATCGACTTCTACTCCTTCTATATCTTTGTAATGGCTCCGTCCCGATTCATATATCAAATCTAAAAGAATCTAATTTGCAAAAGATACTTCTCGACCCCTCAATCGATCGTGGTGAACAAATCGTAGAGATTGGGAGTTACGCACTTATGCCAAACCATCTCCATATTGTCCTTAAAGAGATTACAGAAGGGGGTATTACTGCGTTTATGCAGCGAGTGTCTACTGGCTTCACTATGTTTTTCAATAAGAAATACGAACGCACAGGACCTTTGTTTACTGGACCGTTCAAATCAAAACACGCGCACGATGACCTATATATAAAGCACCTTGTCGCATATGTGCACCTTAATCCAGCGAAACTTTTTGACCCAAGATGGAAAGAAGGGGCGGCAAATCCTTCGACAATCAAAGAACGACTGCTTGAATACCAATACTCGAGCCTATCTGATTTCTTATGCAAAGATCGTCCAGAGCGCAAAATTCTCGGTGATTCCATTTTCGAGTTGTTTGACTCGACACAGACACTCGACGAGATTATTGCTGACGCTAACGCATACTACGCAGAACTCAGCGAGGCGAGGCCTTGATATCAAGGCCTCGCCTCGCTGACACTCTCACTTTTCTGTATGCAAAATGAAACGGCGCAAGGGGTCTCCTTGCGCCGATATCCATTTCTGGACTACTTCTCAGAGTTAAAGGTGATGGGCCCCATAATAACCTTAGGACTTTTCCCCTCATAGACAAGTTTCGATCAACTTCTCCCGACGTGGGAATACTGTACCATACATGGCAGAAAAAAGCAACCCCCGCGGCGGAGCCGCGGGTGGTTGCTTTAGTGAAAGACTGATTCCCTACCCTACTCTTTTTCTTTAAATTCGGCGTCTGTAGGGCCGGCTGATTCGGGTGGTGTCCCTCCACTCTGGTCGGGACCTGCGGCTTCGCCTCCGGGCGGAGTCTGCTTCATCATCGCTTCGCCAATCTTCGAGAGAGTGGTCGAGAGGGCTTCCGTAGCAGACTTAATCGTACCAGCATCTTCGCCTTTCTGTGCGGTCTTCAAAGCATCGATCTTGTCCTGCACATCTTTGACCACTTCTGGCGACGGCTTTCCCTGCCCTGAGCTTGTCGAAGAAGGGTCGCCAAACTCTTTTATCGCCTTCTCGGCGGCGTACACGGCTTGGTCGGCGATATTGCGCGCCTCAACGAGTTCCTTGCGCTTCTCATCGTCTGCCGAGTGTGCTTCAGCATCTTTCTGCATTTTCTCGATATCCTCCTTCGAGAGGCCGGTCGA